>CAYFVY010000028.1:0-19105 GCA_964346715.1 uncultured Pelistega sp.
CTCGAGGATATATTTCCATATCCCTCGAGTAGTCGTATCAATTTAGATTCTATTAATACTTCACTTAAGGAAGAGCAAGATGTCTGATCCTATCGTAATTGTATCTGCTACCCGCACCCCAATGGGCGCTATGCTCGGTAGCCTTTCTGGTTTAGCAGCACATGAACTTGGCGCGGTAGCCATTAAGGGCGCAGTTGAACGTGCTGGCATCCAAGGAGACGCCATTCAAGACGTTATCATGGGTAACGTACTACAAGCTGGCCAAGGTCAAGCACCTGCACGCCAAGCAACCATTGGCGCAGGTCTGCCAAAAAGCGTTGGCGCACTAACCATTCATAAAGTATGTGGCTCAGGTCTTAAAGCTGTAATGTTAGCAAGCGATATGTTGAATTCTGGCAGCGCTGAAGTTGTTGTTGCTGGCGGCCAAGAAAGCATGTCTAACGCCCCTTACCTATTAGCCAAAGGCCGTCAAGGCTACCGTTACGGTCACTCTACCGTATACGACCACATGGCTCTAGATGGTCTAGAAGACGCTTACCAACGTGGTACAGCTATGGGTGTATTTGCCGAAATGTGCGTTGATAAATACGGTTTCACTCGTGAGCAACAAGATGCTTTCTCAATCGAATCACTCCGTCGTGCAAACCAAGCGATTGCTGACGGTAGCTTTGAGTGGGAAATCACTCCAGTAACTATCGCTGGCCGTGGTGGTGAAACAGTTGTTGCAACTGACGAAGCACCAGGTAAAGCAAAACCTGAGAAAATCCCTACACTACGTCCTGCCTTCAAAAAAGACGGTACAGTGACTGCGGCTAACGCCTCTTCAATTTCTGACGGTGCTGCAGCACTTGTATTAATGCGTGCTTCTACTGCTGAGAAATTAGGTGTTAAACCACTTGCTAAAGTTGTTTCTCAAGCACAACACTCTCATGACCCAGAGTGGTTTACAACAGCTCCTGTTGGCGCGATTGAGAAGTGCTTAGAGAAAGCCGGCTGGAGCACAGAAGACGTTGACCTGTATGAGATTAACGAAGCTTTTGCTTGTGTAACTATGGCTGCTATGCACGATCTAAAACTAGATCACGCGAAAGTAAACATTCACGGTGGCGCTACTGCCCTGGGTCACCCAATCGGTGCATCTGGTGCTCGTATCCTAACCACTTTGATTGGTGCTTTACGTAAGACCAACGGTAAAAAAGGCGTTGCTTCACTATGTATTGGTGGTGGTGAAGGTGTTGCCCTAGCCGTTGAGATGCTTTAATCAACGCATAAATAGATTAACTATTTACTGTAGTGAGAAGTTGAGTAGTAAATAAGTAGTTCCTTGTAGTGTTCGCTAAGACGTTAAGAACGCAAGCTCTTAAAACTTAGCCGAGCACTGCAAACAAATAATAACGATAACACCAATATAACGACGATAACGAGGTACCGTATCTACACTGACGGTACATGACAGAGACATTATTTTTATCGGGATGGGTTATGCCGATTATCCAATCAAAAATCAATACGCGCTCACAAGCATTTATCGATAATGCAAGCAATATGCAGGCGCAGGTCGAGGACCTTAGAAAACAACTTGCGCAGACCGCTCTAGGCGGCAGCCAAGCCTCACGCGACAAACACACTGCTCGCGGTAAACTCCTGCCTCGTGATCGCGTCGAACGCCTATTAGATCCAGGTAGCGCTTTTTTAGAGCTCTCACCCTTAGCCGCTCATAATATGTACAACAATGAGTCCCCAGGAGCCGGCCTTATCACAGGGATTGGCCGTGTATCTGGCGTGGAATGCATGATTGTCTGTAATGACGCTACCGTAAAAGGCGGCACCTATTACCCGATGACCGTTAAAAAACACTTGCGCGCTCAAGAAATTGCGCAGCAAAATCGTCTCCCTTGCGTCTACTTAGTTGACTCGGGCGGTGCGAACTTACCACGTCAAGATGAGGTTTTCCCAGACCGTGATCACTTTGGTCGTATTTTCTACAACCAAGCACAGATGTCATCCCAAGGAATCTCTCAGATTGCTGTGGTGATGGGCTCATGTACTGCAGGTGGTGCTTATGTACCTGCCATGAGTGATGAATCGATTATCGTCAAAGAACAAGGCACGATTTTCCTCGCTGGCCCACCACTAGTTAAAGCCGCTACAGGTGAGGTGGTTTCTGCTGAAGACTTAGGCGGTGGTGATGTGCATACACGCTTATCAGGTGTTGCTGACCATCTTGCTAATAACGATTTACATGCTCTAGAGTTAGCGCGTGAAGCCGTGGCTCGCCTTAACCACAAGAAAAAGCACGATCTCGTTTTAGTGCCGCCTCGTGAGCCACTGTATGACCCAGCTGAGCTTAACGGCATTATTCCTGCCGATACCCGTAAGCCATACGACGTACGTGAAGTGATTGCACGTATTGTCGATGGTTCTGAGTTTGAAGAATTTAAAGCTCGCTTTGGCACCACCTTAGTCACTGGCTTTGCCCATATCCATGGTATGCCGGTTGGCATTATTGCAAACAACGGCATTCTATTCTCGGAAGCCGCACAAAAAGGCACGCACTTTATTGAGCTATGTTGCCAGCGTAAGATTCCACTGGTCTTTTTACAGAACATTACTGGCTTTATGGTCGGTCGTAAGTACGAGAATGAAGGTATCGCCCGTCATGGTGCCAAGATGGTAACCGCCGTATCAACCGCGTCTGTTCCGAAATTCACCGTATTAATCGGTGGTTCATTCGGCGCCGGTAACTACGGTATGTGTGGCCGTGCCTTCGGTCCTCGCATGTTATATATCTGGCCGAACGCCCGTATTTCGGTGATGGGTGGTGAACAAGCTGCCAGCGTACTCTCCACCATTAAGCGTGATGCGTATGAAGCCAGCGGTCAAGAATGGAGTGCTGAAGAGGAAGAAGCCTTCAAAGCACCAATTCGCCAACAATATGAAGATGAGGGTCACCCTTATTATGCTAGTGCAAGACTTTGGGATGATGGCATTATCCAACCGTCTGATACACGCCGTGTACTTGCCCTAAGTTTGTCTGCCGCCTTGAATGCACCAATCGAAGATACTCGATTTGGCGTATTCCGCATCTAATAGGAGACCCCATGTTTACTAAAATTCTAATTGCAAACCGCGGCGAAATTGCCTGCCGCGTTGCGGCGACTGCACGCCGTATGGGTATTCGCACGGTTGCCGTATATTCTGATGCCGATGCTGGCTCAGCTCACGTCGCTGCCTGCGATGAGTCCGTCTATATTGGTGGTTCAGAGCCACGCCAGAGCTATCTACGTGCCGATGCCATCTTAGACGCCGCTAAGCGTACGGGTGCACAAGCGATTCACCCTGGTTATGGTTTCTTAGCTGAGAACGAGACCTTTGCTCAAGCATGTGCTGATAATGGCATCGTCTTTATTGGCCCACCTGCGAGCTCTATTGCCGCCATGGGTAGTAAATCTGCCGCTAAAGCCTTAATGGAAAAAGCCGGTGTACCTCTTGTTCCTGGTTACCACGGTGATAATCAAGACGCTGACTTTTTACACCAAGAAGCCGATAAAATTGGCTACCCAGTACTGATTAAAGCCAGTGCCGGTGGTGGTGGTAAGGGCATGCGTATTGTTAACTCTTCTGCTGAGTTCTTAGATAGCCTAAGTTCTTGTAAGCGTGAAGCGATTAGCAGCTTTAGCGATGACCGCGTCCTAATTGAGCGTTATTTGACTAAGCCACGCCATATTGAAATTCAAGTATTTGCCGATAATACAGGCAATACGGTGTACTTATTCGAGCGTGATTGTTCGGTACAACGTCGTCACCAGAAAGTAATTGAAGAAGCACCCGCACCAGGTATGACACCTGAGCGTCGCCAAGAAATGGGCGAAGCAGCTGTTGCAGCAGCTAAAGCTGTGGGTTATGTAGGCGCTGGTACGGTTGAATTTATTGCCGAACCTGATGGTCGCTTCTACTTTATGGAGATGAATACCCGTCTACAAGTTGAGCACCCAGTGACCGAGATGATTACCGGTTTTGACTTAGTGGAGTGGCAATTACGCGTGGCTGCTGGCAAGCCCTTACCTGCTGAGCAAGATGAGTTATTCATCGAAGGTCATGCTATGGAAGTACGTATTTATGCCGAGAACCCAGAGAATGGTTTCTTACCATCTATCGGTACACTACGCAATCTACGCTTCCCTGAGCATGTGAAATTTGAGATTGGTGCAGTTCGTGTGGACGGTGGTGTGCGCCAAGGTGATACGATTTCTCCCTTCTATGATCCGATGATTGCTAAGTTAATTGTTTGGGGTGAAGACCGTGAACAGGCAATTGCACTGATGCGTCAGGCCTTAGCAGCAACTCAAGTAGTCGGCGTGAATACCAATATTGCCTTCTTAGGCCGCCTCATGAACAACACCGCGTTCATGACAGCGGACTTAGATACTGGCTTAATTGAGAAAAATACCGAACAGCTTTTACCTGCACATAAACCAGCAAAAGAAAGTACTTTAGCGTGCTTATTAGCCGCTTTATTAGCTGAACGTGGTCGTACACAGACGCATAAGCATTCACACCAATATAGCGCCGATCCTTGGTGTTATAACGATACTTGGCGTGTTAGCTCGCAGTACTCGCAACAATGGTTAGCCTTAGATCAGGATTTAGAGTATAAATTACAACTCAGTCGTGAAGACAAACGCTACCAATTTAAAGTGGGCGAACAAGCTTATGACTTTGAGTGGCGTGTAGAGGTGGATGATAATACCTATGAGTGCCAGATTGTGCTCAATGGTAGTAATCACAAAGCCAGTGTTATTCTGCATGATCACCATGCGTATGTCTTCCAGCAAGGCGTCGTGACCGTGATTGAGTTGCCGA
Source organism: uncultured Pelistega sp. (assembly GCA_964346715.1). Taxonomy (GTDB): domain Bacteria; phylum Pseudomonadota; class Gammaproteobacteria; order Burkholderiales; family Burkholderiaceae_B; genus Taylorella. Next base: position 4,864 of record CAYFVY010000028.1, read on the forward strand.
ATGAACTACAAGCAGCCGGTGAAGAATCTGGTCATGGCGGTGGCTTAGCGGCCCCGATGCCTGGTAAGATTATTGCCCTATCTGTACAAGTAGGTGATGCCGTGAAAGCCGGTCAAACCTTATTGGTGATGGAAGCCATGAAGATGGAACATACGATTACCGCCTCAGCCGACGGTAAAGTAGAGGAAATCTTCTATAATGTTGGGGATCAAGTGAGCGAGGGTGCCGAGCTTATTAAACTTGAAGCCTAAACAATTCACCAAAAAAGAGAGTCTATGAATCAACTGCCTAAATTTAGTGCCAATGGCTGGCGTCGCTTAAGTAATGGTTGCTTGCAACATGTGAGTGGTGCTGAATTTGTCAAAACACCGAATGGGGCAGTTGAAATCACCCAAGACTCTCTTAAAGTTTATATTCAAAACTTAAAGCAAGAAGGCGTTGACTCAGTTAAGGCCAAGACCCTCTTGCTTAAACTTGCCCAACAAGCTGAACAGCATTTTATTGGTTTGCATTAATTTTTATTATTGATGTAAACCAGACTAGCTCAAATCAAGCTATTCTCCCCTTAAACACCCCTTACGAAAAAAGAATTTACTGACCTGGTGGAGACCACACTAAGGGCATACATAAGCAACTCTATAGTGTCCTAAAGCCTCTTCTAATCGTATTTTTTCCAATACTATGGACTTAATTGTCTAATTGTTACTTCCTTGCATTGTTTCTATGATGGGTTTGAAATTATCATTAAACACATCAATTTGTAGCATGATGTGCTACAATTCAAAAAGGAATCGTTACAACTATGATCGTTTCTTTTAAACATAAAGGGCTAGAAGAACCTCTACTATGCGTATGTATAACCCCCCACATCCTGGTGAGACTCTCCGAGAAGATATCTTACCTGCTCTAGGCTTAACAGTGACTGAGGCGGCTAAGCAATTAGGCGTGAATCGCGTCACCTTATCTAAGTTACTTCACGGCAAGATTGGTATAAGCCCTGAAATGGCTTTACGCTTAAATGCCTGGTTAGGCAAGAATGGACCAAGCCCTGAAGTTTGGCTGAAGCTACAAGCTAGTTATGATTTATGGCAAGCAAGCCAAAACATGCACTTGTCGGTAACACCAGCCAAACTACTTAGCGCGTAAATGCTGAGCATATAAAAAATTAAGAAACAGAAATTAAAAAATGCTGCTTATACACCATCGCATAAGCAGCATTAACTGATTCAACTTAGCACTACAACTTAGTACTTCAGCTTAGAAAAACTCGCTAGGCACTATTTACGCACCGAAGTAATCACTTCATCTAACCATTGCAACATGGTTTGCACTTCCTCAGCGGTGATATTTAAAGCTGGCATAAAGCGCAATAAATTAGCACGTGGTGCATTCAAGAGCATACCTTCAGGGCCACGCTCACGAGCGGCTAGAACGATTTCATTACCATCATCACGGTCTAACATCAAAGCACGTAGTAAACCCACGCCACGCTCGCCTTTCATACCCCATTTGGCAGATAGTGCTAATAAGCCCTCAGAGAGCTCTTGCGCACGTTGATTAACACTGTCCATAAAACCAGGCGCGTTCAAAGTATCAAATACAGCTACACCCGCAGCGGTCATTAATGGGTTACCGTTATAGGTACCGCCTTGGTCACCATGTTCGAACACAGACACTGCCTCAGTGGCCAGTAGCGCAGCAAGTGGAACACCACTACCAATGCCCTTACCTAGGGTCATAATATCCGGCACGATATCATAATGTTGGTAAGCAAACATAGTACCGCAACGGCCCATACCAGTTTGTACTTCATCAACAATTAGTAGGATGCCTTTTTCCTTCGTTAAAGCACGTAGCTCTTGCATAAACTCTTGCGTAGCTGGAATCACACCGCCCTCACCCTGTACCGGTTCAAGCATCACAGCGACCGTCTGATCATCAATCAGCGCACGCACCGATTCAATATCATTCAAATCAGCTTTCGGGAAACCATCAACTTGTGGAGGAAATTTCTTATCCCACCCCTCTTTACCCGAGGCTGACATGGTGGCAATTGTACGACCATGGAAACTGTGATCCATGGTAATGATTTTATACGCACCATTGCGGTTTTTCTGACCCCATTTACGCGCTAATTTAATCGCTCCCTCATTCGCCTCAGCGCCGCTATTGGCAAAGAACACACGGTCAAATACCGATGCTTCAGTTAAGCGAGTCGCCAAATCAATCGATGGTTGATTATAAAAAGCAGGTGATGGATTAATTAAAAGTTTCGCCTGTGTATTAATCGCTTCAACCATTTCCTTAGGGCAATGGCCTAAACAGTTCACTGCCCAACCTTGGATGACGTCCAAGTAGCGCTTACCTGTGTGATCTTCTAACCATGAACCCTCACCCTTAACGAAAGTTAATTCTGGGCGTGAGGTAATTTCCATTAAAGCCTTAGCGGCTTGTGCATTAAACGTCATTCTCTTTTCCTTTCCAGCAAAGCAATGTATCCACATATTTTAAGCGCTTTCACCCTAGAGTGTTAAAGGTTTCTCAGATTTACTACGTTTGACATTTTTATGACTTGGTGAAAAAACCACAAGACACTTAACAACGGTCACAAATCAATTATTAATCAATGACTTACAAAACAATCACAAACTGAAATATAAATCCGTCATAAAGACTTGCTCATTTAACAAAAAACACGTACATTTAATGGACGGCATAGATTTTTGCATTGCAAGAATCCTTTTTATCTATACACCTTTGTGTGCGAATATTTTAAGGGGATGATCATGTTCGATGTTTTAGTGTATCTTTTCGAAAATTACTATGCCCCCGAGTCCTGCCCTGAAGCCGATGTATTGGCTAAGCGCCTAATGGCGGCTGGCTTTGAAGATGATGAAATCGATGAAGCCTTAGCTTGGTTATACCAACTTGCAGAGACCACTGAGCAGTCACTTGAGCTAAGTAATATGAGCGTGAATAGCACGCGCGTATACGCACCGATTGAGCGCGATCTCCTCGGTGAAGCGTCTATCAATTTCTTAAGCTTTCTCTCTCAAACAGGTGCTTTACCTGCCCCTCTACGTGAAATCGTGATTAATCGCTGTCTGGATATGCCAGCCGATACCATCTCGCTTGAACACGTAAAAATCATCACCTTGATGGTGTTATGGAGTCAAGAGGCTGAAATCGATCATTTAATACTTGAAGAACTTCTCACTGATGATGAGGACAAGTTATTGCATTAAATTGCGACTCTAGCAAGTCATTTTGCTCTACAAAATTCTCTATTTCCTCTATAATTTGAGCGATAGAATTGACCTAGAGCATATATGACTTGCACGTCTATCTCCTACACGGGACGCTTTGCACCGAGCCCAAGCGGCCCCCTTCATAATGGTTCCTTAGTTGCCGCCATGGCAAGCTATTTAGATGCGCGCGCCCACCAGGGTCGTTGGCTTTTACGTATCGAAGATATTGATACCCCTCGTGTGGTGCCTGGTTGTGACCAAATTATCATGCAACAACTGCAGCACTTAGGTATGCATTGGGATGAGGAACCTATCTGGCAATCTGCTTGTTTGCCACGTTACGAACGTGCGTTTACTCACTTACAAGAACGTGGTTTAGTGTATGGTTGCTCATGTACCCGCAAAGAAATTTGCGATAGTGCGGCGCTACGAGGATTACGTGAGCCTGGTCACTATCCCTATCCAGGCTCTTGCCGTAATGGCACCACCAAACCTATTCGTGCCTGGCGTCTGCGTATGCCTGAAGGTAACTTTCAATTTACCGACCGTTGGTTAGGTACTCAAGAGCAGAATATTCAAGAGGATGTCGGTGATATTATTATTAAGCGCGCTGACGGCTTATTTGCCTACCAATTAGTGGTAGTACTCGATGATGCAGAACAAGGCGTAACCGATATTGTACGTGGTCAGGACTTGATGGACTCAACAGAGCGCCAACTTTGTATTGCGGAGTATTTTGGTTTCCCTCAAGCACGCTATATGCATGTGCCACTTGTCTTAGACAATAACGGGCGTAAGCTTTCAAAACAAAACCACGCCCATCCTATCGATATTGAACACTCTCTCAGTAGCCTAGACTATGGATGGCAAGCCTTAGGCTTTGCTCCTCTCAGTGCAACAAGTGTAGAGAGCTTCTGGACCCAAGCGACTGCACTGTGGGCCCAGAGATTTCAAATTAAGGTGTAGCGTTCGGCTCAGGGGCTGCGGCATTAGCAGCCTCAATTGCAGCTGCTTGTGCTTCCTGCGCGGCTTGTGTGACAGCGTCTACTTCTTGTGCTGCCTCTGCTGCGATTACCGCAGCCGCTGCTGCATTGACCGCCTGATCCGCGGTATCAATAGAAGACGGTGGAGCTTCTAACTGAGGCGCTACCGCTCCACTCGAAGGTGGAGCTTCAATAACAGGTGGCGCAGCTTCTATTTCAGGCACCACCTCTCTGCTCGGAGGTGGTGAAGGTGGCGCTTCAATCTGCACCTCTGGATCTGGCATTGCTGGTGGTGCTGGTGTTTCAATTTGCACCTCGGTTCCTGTTGTATTCCAAGCTCGATCTAGCTCCGCTTGATTCTGCTTGATCCATTCCTGCATATCCTCTGGTGCTTGCATCGGCTGTAGATCCTTATCAAGCAAGCCTACTAGTAAGGCAACTCCTTCAGAAGTCACACGAAACTCCCCAAAACGCGCTAGGGCAAAATAGGACCCCGCCCCTTCCGCAAAGAAGTACTGATGTGATGGTAGGCTCACGTATGGCCAACGATCGTTAAGCGTATAAGGAATAAGTAAACCAGGCTCACAGTCGGCAAAATCACCAGGGATCGTATTGCTTAAACGACATAAGCGTGCTACGCCTCGCTCATCCTTACGCAATAAGGCATAACCTTTGAGTGATACACCCGTACGCTCAAAGCCATCATTACTTTCCTCAAGCCTACCGCTCAGCAGGTGATAAATATCGTCGGTAAGCGAAAAGCCGAGCTCCATATAATCGCCCTGCATTAAGGAGCGAGGATCCACAGGTTCCAACTCTAAAATAACCGATTCTCCATGCTTTAATACGCCTTCATACTGCGTCGTTTTATAGTTCGCCAGACCCAAAACCACTACTAGGCATAGGCCAATCAGACCCAGAGGCAAATACTCTCTCTTAGAGTGTACTGGCAAACTCTCCATTGAGCCTTCAGCCATCATCACTTGACGGCGCTCAAACCACACATACCATAGCGCTAATAAAGACAAGAGAAGCAAACCACTAATCAATAAGATATACGACTTATGCAATAAGGGGATATGCATAGAAAAATAGTGCAGAGCCAAAAAGCCAGTTCCCGCTAATAAAGCGAGAGCAAATACCTTATAGCTGCGCATCTGATAGGCCACGAGCAATAAGGACAGAGCAAATAGTACTGCCGCATTGCCTGACCACATAATGCTCAAGGCCAAAACAACTAAGCAACTCATTACCCTAGGCATCAGCGGTAAGGAGCGTCCTAATAAATACGTCAGGACAACTGGAGCCAGCACAATCAGGTAGGAAGGCAAACCATACAAGGAAAGATTTTCAAACAACTGCCCGCCGAGATAGAACCATAAGCTTTTGACTTCACCTAGGGTGTCAAAGCGCGACTCCAAGGCCTGAGCACCAATACCACCAAATAAGCTCATTTGCGCACTACCAAATACAAAGCTTGCTAAGGTATATAAGCTTAAAGCCCAAAATAAGGCGCGTGAGCGACGTCCGAATGCTTGGTAACGGTAGCCTAAGAACAAGCAAATTGGCACTAATAAGAACCAAATATTATGGATAAAAAGCAAGCGCCGCATAAATTCAGGCTCAGCATAATTACCGTAGCCTAATTCATCTGAATTGATACCAAGAACAGCATTAAGATAGAGCGGTGGCAAGATTAAGGTAAATAAGGTCCAACTAAACAAGACCGTCATTAAGACACGTAACCAAGTCGCTTTTACAAGAAAAAACAGAACGATACAGAGCAATGCAAATAGCAAGGCATTCATGGATACCCCACTCAAGCTATTATTGCTAAACGAATACAGACCATATCGCTCGATACTCAAGAAGAAGGTATCGACAAATAACATCGCTACACCCAAAGCGATAAAAGCCTGGGACAAGAGATTTAAAATTAAACCATTGGTTTCATGACTCACGACTGCTGATTCAGAAGAGGCTTCAACTGAAGAAGGATGGCCTGCTAACTTCTGACGAAATTTAATGGCTAAGCCCAGCACGATAAATAGCAAGGCAGGCACATAGAGACGCTCTAAACCTGCACTAAAAAACAGCAGAGCCACGACGATTATGGCGGCAATCATCACGACGATTAAAAAGAAAGCTTGCAATACCCATGGAATGTCATCTATCTTGGCATGCCCAAGAATAACGCGCTGACGCCAAACATTCAGACCATAGATAACGCCAATAATCCCTGCAATTACTAAGAGAAACGCGGTTAGGTAAAGTGCTGCTTCATCAATGCCCGCACTCGATAAAATCAGATACAAAACACAGAAAACCACCAAGAGCATACTGAGCACAAAGATACTTAAATCAAAGCGCCAGCGTCGATAGACAAACATCCCTATGCCACCGAGAAGAATACCGATTAAGGCATATTGTTTCACCCAATCGTAGCTACTTAAAGCACCCATTAAGATTGCCACACCGACACCAAGCGCTGCTAATTTAGGTAAGACACGCCATTGACTATCATGTAAGCGCTGGCTAAACACCTCACTTATCAACAAAAAAACCAAACTAATCGCAATATAAATTAGGTCGACGATATAGTCTGAATACGAGAAATAATTTTCTTGCTGGATAAATAATGCAAAAGAGACATGCGTTGTCACGGCGAATAAGATAAATGCCGCGACATTCGGCAATGCCAAGAGCAAGGGAACCTGTAATGCAGTCCATACAGCAAACAACTGCCACAGATCGGCGCCTGTTTGGTAGGTCTGTCCAATCAAAGCAAATAAGGCTCCTATCAGAACTGCTCCGATAAACGTCATGACTGCGCTAGGTAAGGCAAAGTTTGGACTTTTGAGTTTATGTTTCTGGTACCAATAAAATCCCATACTCAGTAAGAGCATTAAGACAAAAATTGCCTGTGTGCCATACAGTTTTTGGAACTTGGAAAAGCCAGCCCAATTAGCGGCCAACCAGGTCACAACCCCGCTGGACAAAAAACCGGCACCGATAATTAGGGCGAGTAAGCCTAAATACTTAGCCCATGTTGAGGTACCTAAAAAGTCCGTTTCCCTTGTTGCGATTGAATCTTGCATATCATTTCCCTAATTTATTGTTTGGGTATTGTTTTGATACTCACTCTTACACGATAAATCGAGCGTTTCTATAAGGCTTATTTTATGCACCTATAGAAAGTCTTAATAGTAGAGCAATTCCAGCAAATACGACATATCTTATCGTTTTTCCATAGCTTAATTTATCCTACTTAAGCACTTTAATCTGTAACTATTATTGATTAGGACAAAGTAGCTTAATGAAGCGACCTCAGCAAGAGTCATAATAAACCGCTTTTTCCTTACAAGCCACACTCAATTTCTCAGATTTCATGCACTAAAAATGCATTTTCCTGTGGAATACTTGACAAACTCACAAGTTTTAACCTACATTGCAGAAAAATCAATACCTTCTAGTTCGCCCTCTTATATAGACGACTAGTGCATAAATTTCACCCGCAGGAACTATATGACCAAGACCTTAATTATTGCCGAGAAGCCTTCTGTTGCTCAGGATATCTCCCGAGCCTTAGGAGGTTTTGAACGCCATGATGGTTATTTTGAAAACGATCAATACGTGCTCTCTTCTAGCGTGGGCCACCTATTGACCTTGGTTAATCCTGATGATGTGGTACGTGGCAAGTGGTCATTTAATCACCTGCCTGCAATCCCCAAGAAAGAATTTGATATTCAACCGATTGATAAAAAGTCCACTGAGCGTTTAAAACTTCTTGTTAAATTACTCAAGCGCAAAGACGTCGATGCTGTCATTAACGCATGCGACGCGGGACGTGAAGGTGAGCTGATTTTCCGTTATATCGTGCAATACGCTAAAGTCAATAAGCCAATTCAGCGCCTATGGCTGCAATCCATGACTAAACAAGCGATTATTGATGCCTTTAGTAATTTACGTGATGACGAGAGCATGAAGCCTCTCGAGGCCGCTGCTCGCTCTCGTGCTGAAGCAGACTGGTTGGTCGGTATTAACGGCACCCGCGCGATGACTGCCTTTAATAGTAAGGACGGTGGCTTTTTCAAAACACCCATTGGCCGTGTGCAGACACCAACCCTCGCGATTGTATTTAAGCGTGAAGAAGCGATTCGCGCATTTAAGCCGCGTGACTACTGGGAAGTCCATGCCAGTTTTGTAGCGGCAGGCGGAATTTATGAGGGTCGTTGGTTTGATCCGAATTTCAAGAAAGACCCTAGTGACCCTGAGTTAAAAGATAACCGCCTCTGGTCACAAGTAGCGGCACAATCAATTGTGATCGCCTGTCGTGGCAAGCCTGGTACAGTGACGGAAGAATCGAAACCACTGATGCAAAACTCACCAGCGCTTTTTGATTTGACCAGCTTACAACGTGAGGCCAACGCGCGCTTTGGTTTTACCGCTAAGACCACCTTGGCTCTTGCACAAGCGCTTTATGAACGCCATAAAGTCATTACCTACCCTCGTACCGACTCACGTTATCTACCTGAAGACTATCTACCAACGGTGAACAGCACTTTAGGGGAAATCAGTCGTAGCGAATCGATGCAGAATCGTCAACACAGCCCATTTGCTGCGCGTATCTTAACGCAACAGTGGGTACGACCGAACAAGCGCATTTTTGACAATAAGAAAGTCTCCGATCACTTTGCGATTATCCCAACTCCACAAGTTCCTAAGGAGTTGAGCGAGGCCGAAAGTAAGATTTACGACCTGATTACTAAGCGTTTTATGGCGGTCTTCTTCCCTCCTGCTGAGTATCGCGTAACCACGCGAATTACCACGGTGAGCGCTTATCACTTTAAGACCGAAGGAAAGATCCTAGTTAAACCCGGTTGGTTAGAGATCTATGGTCGTGAGTCACAGACTGGAGATGCTGACAACTTAGCCGTGGTCGAGCCGAATGAACAGGTAAAAACTGATGATGTGCGCTTAGCTGCCTTGGTCACTAAGCCGCCACCGCATTATACGGAAGCGACTTTATTGAGCGCTATGGAAGGCGCAGGTAAATTAGTCGATGATGATGAATTACGTGAAGCAATGTCTGAGCGTGGTTTAGGTACACCTGCAACACGCGCTACGATTATTGAGGGCCTGATTAATGATCAATACCTACGCCGCGAAGCACGTGATCTGATTCCAACCACTAAGACTCGTCAGTTAATGACCCTCTTAAATGGTTTAAACGTTAAGGAGCTTACTTCGCCAGAATTAACTGGTGAGTGGGAGCACAAGCTCAAGCAGATGGAGCAAGGTAAGCTAGATCGTAAGAACTTTATGCAGGAAGTTGCACAAAGTACCCAAGTGATTGTGAAGCGCGCTAAGGAATACGAGCACGATACGATCCCTGGTGACTATGTGACCTTGCAAACCCCTTGCCCAGTCTGTGGTGGGGTAGTGAAAGAAAACTACCGCCGCTTTGCGTGTACCAATTGTGATTTCTCTATCACCAAGAACCCAGGTGGTCGCAACTTTGAGACGGAAGAAGCTGAGAGCCTGCTCCAAAATCGTACCCTAGGTCCCTTGTCTGGCTTTATCAGTAAATTAGGTCGCCCTTTTTCAGCAATTCTGCGCTTAACTGACGAGAACAAATTAGAGTTTGATTTCGGCCAGAGTGATGAGGATGAGGCTGAGCAGATTGATTTTAGCTCGCTCCAACCCTTGGCCAAATGCCCGAAATGCAGTGATGGTCAAGTCTACGACGTCGGCATGAACTACATCTGTAACAATGCCGCAACGAAAGAAAAAACCTGTGATTTCAAATCGGGTAAGGTAATTCTACAGCAAGAAATTAATAGCGATCAGATGGTGAAATTAATCACCGAGGGCAAGACTGATTTGCTTGAGAATTTTGTTTCTAATCGCACCAATCGCAAATTTAAAGCCTTCCTAGTCCTCGACAATAAGGGCAAAGTCAGCTTTGAGTTTGAGCCCCGTCCGGCGAAAAAAGCGGCCGCGAAAAAAGCCACTAAAACGACGGCTAAAACGGCGACCAAAACAGCTACGAAAGCAACGACTAAGACAGCTGCTAAGAAAACCGCGGTAAAAAAGACCGCAGCCAAGAAATCCGCCACTAAAAAAACGACTGAAGCCTAAAGCACTCCGCCCCCTTGTCCTCAAGGGGGTATTTGCACATACCTCAAGCACACCACAGCGCGCTCCTACTCCCCGCCTAGCCTCCTCTAGCCCCCTAAGCCCTCCCATCCTATCGGCTCCCTTACACTCTAGCCTCTATCTCTAACAACATTGCGTCTCCCTAAGGCGCTTACTTTGATTGTCTTCGCTGAGCTGTTAGAATGCATAAATCAATTAAATTAATTCGTGTGCTCCAAGTACTCACGAGGTATGTCGTATGAAATCATTAATCCACAAGTACAATATCCCTGGTCCTCGCTATACTAGCTACCCGACAGTGCCCTATTGGGACGAGGCGCAATTTAGCCAGACAGACTATGTTGAGACATTGAAGCGTAGCTTTGAAGAGTCCAATGATAGCGAAGGCATTAGCCTCTACATTCATCTACCGTTCTGCGAGAGCTTATGTACCTTTTGCGCCTGTCATAAGCGCATCACCAAGAAGCACAGCGTTGAAGAACCATATATTCAGGCAGTTTTGAAAGAGTGGCAGATGTACTTGGATCTCTTTGGTCGCCGTCCATTGATTAAAGAAATTCACCTCGGAGGTGGTACACCCACTTTCTTTAGCGAAGCCAACCTTAAGCATCTCTTAGAGACTATCTTCGCCAGTGCTGATTTGGCTGATGAGCCTGAACTGAGTTTTGAAGGCCATCCAAACAATACACGCCGCACCCATATTCAGACGCTTTATGACCTAGGCTTTCGTCGTGTTAGCTTTGGTGTTCAAGATTACGATCCGATTGTACAAAAAGCGATCCACCGCATTCAGCCTTATGAAAATGTACAAAGCGTCACCTCTGCCGCACGTGAGATCGGTTACGAAAGTGTGAGTCATGACTTGATTTTCGGCCTGCCTTTCCAAACCTGGAAATCCATGGAGCAGACTATTCGTAGCACCATTCGCCAAAAGCCTGACCGCTTGGCCTTTTACTCTTACGCTCATGTGCCTTGGATTAAGGGTTCTGGTCAGCGTGGCTATGATGAGAATGATCTACCATCAGGTGAAGAGAAGCGCGCACTCTACGAGAATGGCAAGGCCCTACTCGAAGAACTCGGCTATGTAGAAATCGGTATGGACCACTTCTCTCTGCCTAGCGACAAGCTCTATCAGTCTATGCTGAATAAGAAAATTCATCGTAACTTTATGGGTTATACCTCATCCTCAACCCAAGTGATGGTGGGCTTAGGCGTGTCAGCCATCGGTGACTCTTGGTATGGCTTCGCACAGAATGAGAAAGTTCTTGAAGATTATTATGCACGCCTCGAGAAGGACGAGCTACCGATTTTCCGTGGTCATATCCTCAATACTGAGGACTTGACTATTCGTCGTCATATTTTAAACTTAATGTGTTTATTAGAAACCCATTGGGATAAGCCTGAACAACAATTTGCCGAACTTCCTGAAGTTCTCAAGCGTCTAGAAGAAATGCAGCACGATGGTTTAATTGAAATTGGCTCTGATTATCTAAAAATTACTGATGCTGGTCGTCTCTTTGCACGCAATATCTGTATGGCGTTTGACTTACGCATGTTGCGCAATCAACCTGAGACACGAATCTTCTCAATGACAATTTAAATATAAACTATATACGCATGAGCAAGACCCCCATTATTCCGGAAATCAAACCCGAACAAAGTATTGAATTGCTGAAAGAGCTGCACATCCTCACACGTGATGGCAAGCTAAATCAGGATAGTCGCCGCAAACTTAAACAGGTCTATCACCTCTATCAATTTATCGAGCCGCTGATGGCCGATATTTTGAAGAATAATGAGGCCTTAAGCTTAGTCGATCATGGCGCAGGGAAGTCGTATCTTGGCTTTATCTTGTACGACCTTTATCTGAAAAAGTTTCCGCAAGCGCATGTCTATGGCATTGAAACTCGCGCCGACCTTGTCCATAAGTCTGAGGACCTGGCCAAGCGTCTAGGTTTTGAAGCAGGTATGTCATTCAAGCACATGACGGTTGAAGAAGCGATTGCCAGCGAACAATTGCCTCAAAATATCGATATTGTGACGGCTTTACACGCCTGTAATACTGCCACAGATGATGCCATTCGCTTTGGCCTAGCACGTAATGCCCATTATATGGTTATCGTCCCCTGTTGCCAAGCACAAGTCGCTTCAGTGTTACGCTCGAATAAAGGCAAGACTCTGGGCATGACCCCACTCTCTGAACTCTGGCGTCACCCCTTACATACACGTGAGTTTGGTAGCCAAATCACGAACGTACTGCGTTGTTTACAACTTGAAGCTCGTGGTTACCAAGTTACCGTGACAGAACTTGTGGGCTGGGAACACTCCATGAAGAATGAGTTGATTATCGCTAAGAAAGTCGGCGGCTTCAAAAAGAGCGCGCGTGAACGTCAATTAGCCATTCTAGAGCAATGCAATTTATTAGCCTTAAAAGATCATTTCGCCTATTAACAGAAGTAGCTCAGTCCAGTTCATATTGCCTTTTTATTATCCCTATCATGGGCAAATAGTTTGATTCTGCGAGGCGGCTATACTATGATGATGTAAAAATCATCCTTTTGTCACAATCTAAACGTAGACTGATAGGTTAAATCAGCGAATTAACAGCGAGAAGTCCATTATGAGCGTTCACGTCGATATTAAACGATTCACCGTACCACAGATTAAAGCCTTTAAGGGGCAACAGAAAATTGTCTGTCTAACCTCTTATACCGCACCTTTTGCACGTGCCCTTGATGAGTTTGTCGATCTAATTCTAGTCGGTGATTCTACGGCGATGGTTGGCTACAATATGGACGACACCTTGTCAATTACTGTAGAGATGATGGCAGCACACGCAGCCGCAGTAGTCCGTTCAACCAAGCGTGCTCTGGTTGTTGTGGATATGCCTTTTAGCTCATTCCAAGAGTCTAAGGAATTAGCTTTCCGTAATGCTGCGTATATGCTCAAAACCAGTGGCGCCGATGCTGTTAAGCTTGAGGGTGGCGAGTTCCTTGCTGAAACAACTCGATTCCTAGTTGATCGCGGTATCCCTGTATTAGCTCACGTCGGTCTTATGCCGCAATACTTCAACACCATGGGTGGTTTCAAAGCGCAAGGCCTACAACCTGAGATGGCTGAGCGTATTTATCAAGATGCGATTGCTCAGGAACAAGCAGGCGCTTTTGCCGTGGTCATTGAAGGCAGTGCAGAACCATTAGCTCGTCGCATTACTGAAGCTCTCAGTATCCCGACTATTGGTATTGGTGCTTCGCCTGACTGTGATGGTCAAGTTTTAGTAACGGAAGATATTCTGAACTTAAGCGGTCCACGCATCCCTAAATTTGCCAAGCAATTCGTCGACGTACAAAGCGTTATTCGTGAAGGTGTAAAAGCGTATGCGGATGGTGTGCGCGAAGGCACTTTCCCTACCTTAGATAATTGCTTTGGTGTAGCTAAGAAATAATTGACCTCTATCTCTAATTAATACGTGTGACTCATGAGTAAACAAGCAAAACCCATTGCTGGGGCGCCCTGGCATAAAGTACGCAAATCCAAACTTCATGGTACTGGCGTCTTTGCTAAGCGTAATATCCCTGCAGGCACACGTATTTTTGAATATGAAGGTAAGCGTATCAGCGGAGAACAAGCTGATGCAATGTTCCCCGTTAATCCCGACGATCCCTATCACACCTTCTTCTTTGCCTTAAGTAGCGGCCGTATTATTGATGGTGGCCAAGGCGGCAACGACTCCCGTTGGATTAATCATAGTTGCGAGCCGAATTGCGAAACACAAGAAGGCCGCCATGGTAAACGCGTCTTCGTCCATGCTTTACGTGATATTGCTAAGGGCGAAGAGCTCGTTTACGACTA
>CAYFVY010000029.1:0-18510 GCA_964346715.1 uncultured Pelistega sp.
ACCCTCCCCACATACAGAACAGTAATCACCTTCAATCGCAGGAATTAATGTTTTTTCACCTCTGTATATATATTCGATATTACGAATTTCATGCATGAGTTCTGCGCCACCACAAGTTGGACATTTCATCATTACCACTCCTTAAATCTTAACCATAGACATATTATCAATAATACCCTTAAGCCCTCGCAATCAAAACTTCATCCCAATTCGTTGTATATCCTTGAGTTTTCCTCTCTTGTCGCATATACCAATGTGCTTTTTCATGAACACCGATACTGGCTGCCTTTACCATTCCTTGACCATAACGTTGATTAACGCCATCAATCGCCTCCATTAAACTCTCTCTCACAGAACCGCTAAGCTTTTGCCCCCCCTCAGCTTCCTCGGCATGCCTATTCCCTCTACTTTCTCCTGCTCCCATCTTATCGTCAGCTCCCTTATCCTGAAGTACCCACTCCTGTCCTCGATACACGCCACCGCCGACATCCTTCCCTTCATCCCAATTAAATAAGGATAATTGCCCGCGTTCACTAGATTTCAAATCGAATAACATAATGCCTGCTTTCACATAATTAAAACCAGGACGATAGATTTTTTGTAAGGTCTGTAAGGCTAGTTTCGTCAGATATAGGGTATCCGCACTGCTCTGCACCAGGCGCAGCTGTTGCGTGCCATAGTATTGAGCTTCTTTACGATATGGACTGGTGCGAATAAACACTTGAATGCACCCCGCCTCACTCATCTGTGCTCTTAATTTGCGAGCAGCAATCGCAATAAACTCTGAAATCGCCTCGGCCAAAGCCTCATATGTCCGCATCGGCTCACCAAAAGACCTCGTACTCATGATTTGTTGTTTGGGTTCCGCATCATCTGCCTCCGTCAGCTCCATACAAGCAATGCCACGTAGTTCTTGAATGGTTCTCGCTAAGGTCACGGAAAAAGCCTGTTGTGCTAAATCAGGTGCGTACTTAGCCAGATCTAATACCGTATAGCGCCCCATCGCTTGCAAGCGCTTACTCAGCCTACGCCCTACTCCCCACACTTCACCAATTTCAATTTGCTCCATGATGGCTGCTAGCTCATAGCGGTTGAGTTCATTTAAATTGCATACTCCTTGCCATTGCGCTTGTTTCTTCGCGATATGATTGGCGAGTTTAGCTAGGGTCTTAGTGCGTCCAATTCCGACGCAGGTAGGGATACCGATTTCTTGCAATACTTGGCGACGCATAACTTGACCGTACTGACTTAAATTCATCGTCAAGCCCGTAAAATCCAGAAATGACTCATCAATGCTGTAAATTTCTTGCGCGGGAGAAAAGCGTCCAAGAATCGCCATCATACGATCCGACATATCACCATATAAGGGAAAGTTAGCTGATAAGGCGACTAGATTATGGCTTTGGGTCAAGTGCTTAATCTGAAACCACGGAGCCCCCATCTTAATACCCAGTGCTTTAGCCTCATCTGTGCGTGCAATCGCACAACCATCATTATTACTGAGCACCACCACAGGCCGCCCCTTAAGCGAAGGACGAAAGACACGCTCACAGCTACAATAAAAGCTATTACCATCAATTAATGCGTACGTCATCAGCCTCTCCTCCAGCACTCATCGACGCCACTCACTGGCACACCTATCCATTGAGCCGAATCCACCGCTCCACCAGCACACCTCGCCTAACACCGAATTCAAGCAGCCTCTTCAAACTTAGTCTCTCTGAAGCAAAATTCTCCTCAACTCAACATGCCTTTTTGATAATAAAAGTCACTACCCCCCAAATTGCCCATTGCTGCCCCTGGCGCGGAATAATATCGGGATAAGTCACATTCTCCGCTTTCAGTCGAATCTGCCCATTACGCTTAAATAAGCGCTTCACCGTAATCTCTCCATCAATCTCGGCGATCACAATTTGGTTATGACGTGGTGTAATACTTCGGTCAACAATTAGATGATCACCATCATCAATACCCGCGCGCTCCATACTGTTACCCTTCACGCACAAGTAAAAGGTTGAAACAGGATTAGGGATCAAAATTTGATTTAAATCGATACGCTGAACAGCCATATCTTCGGCAGGCGAAGGAAAGCCTGCTGGCGTCTTGCTTTGTACTGCAAAGAGCGCCATCGGCAAAGTATCAATAGGATGTAAGTCTTTGATTTGCATGAACAAGAACTCTTTCACAAGCCCAAACTAGATTAATTATTTAGGCTTATTATACTGTATATTTATCCAGTATAAAATACAAAAGTAACTTATCCACAAGACGCGCTACTGCATAATTCATTATTCATTCGCTCCAAATATCGATAAAAGCACAAAAAATACAAAAAAAGTGCTCTTACTCCGCGAAATTGATAGCCGTCAATTTTTTAAAACGACCTCATCCCTATACTAGCGTTAAGTAGTGAGGGAATCATGTAGTCCGCCCTCTCAAGAACAAAACCAACTATTTAACATTTAATTTATCTATAAACTATCTGGAGTTATCATGACAAAATGGATTTTAGCGCAAGAGAAGCGCATTACTTGGATCGCTGGGATACTGATCGTTCTTGGCTTAGCCTTACGTTTTAACAGTCAAGCAGAGCTTGGCAACTGGGCCTTAATAATCGCGACCATCATCGCCACAGCCCCTATTTCTATCAAGGCTTTTCAAGCCCTACGTTATAAAACCTTTAGTATTGAACTATTAGTGACGATTGCCGTGATCGGCGCACTCTTTATTCAAGAATATATTGAGTCATCGGTAGTGACCTTCCTCTTCTTATTCGGCTCTTACCTAGAAGCACGTACGCTAGAGAAAACACGTTCTTCTATCCGTGACTTAATGGATATGGCTCCACAAGAGGCGACTCAACTATTGCCTGATGGTACACGACGCGTCGTTAGCATCGATGATATTCAAGTAGGCGATCACCTCGTCGTATTCCCAGGTGCTAAAGTACCTGTTGACGGTAAAGTGGTTAAGGGCCAAGCGAATATTAATGAAGCCTCTATTACGGGTGAGTCCGTTCCTGTCACGAAAGAAGTGAATGATCAAGTATTCAGCGGCACCATCGCTGACGATGGCTATATCGAGATCATTGCAGAGAAAATCGGTGATGACACCACGTTCGCCAAGATTATTGAATTGGTCGAAGAAGCCCAAGATAGCAAATCTAAAGCCGAGAAATTCCTTGACCGTTTCTCACAATATTACACCCCTGCTGTTGCTGCTCTTTCTGTGCTCGTGTACTTGATTACTCAAGACTTGCACTTAGCCATCACCTTCCTTGTGATCGCCTGTCCTGGAGCCTTAGTGATTGGTGCCCCTGTATCTAACGTAGCTGGTATTGGTAATGGTGCGAAGAACGGTGTTCTTGTCAAAGGTGGCGAGATCATGGATAAATTCAGCAAAGTTGATACCTTAATTTTTGACAAAACAGGTACTTTGACTAAGGGTCGTCCTGAAGTCACTGAAGTAAAAGCCTTCACCGACATTGAACAAGACCGTTTGCTTAAGTTAATCGGTAAAGCTGAAACGATTTCTGAGCACCACTTGGGTCAAACCATTGTGAAATACGTCGAAGCGCAAGGCCATGATTTACACACAGTAGAGCTGAGTGCCAGCGAAGCGATTAAGGGTAAAGGCGTTACCGCCACTGTTGAAGGCCACGCCATGATCTTAGGTAATCGTGCTCTTTTGAAAGAAAACGGCATCACTATTAGTGAGGAAATTGAACAGTATGCAGTGACTCGTGAACGCCTAGGTAATACCGCCATCTTCGTCACCTTAGATACTCAGTTAATTGCCATCGTATCAATTGCCGACCAGGTTCGTGATGGTGCTAAAGAAGCCCTAGCCAATCTACGTGCCAATGGGATCAAACGTATTGTGATGTTAACCGGTGACAACCGTCACACCGCTGAAGCAGTTGCTACAGAACTTGGCCTAGATGAGTTCCATGCCGAGCTTTTACCAGAAGACAAAGTGAGCCATGTGAAACGTCTAAAAGCGCAAGGCGCCACCATTGCTATGACCGGTGACGGTGTGAATGATGCGCCTGCCATTGCAACCGCTGATGTGGGTGTAGCCATGGGAATTAGTGGTACCGATATCTCAATGGAAACAGCTGATGTGATCTTAATGGCGGACCGCTTAGATCAATATGCTCATGCATATGCACTATCTAAAGCCACCGTTGGTAATATGAAGCAGAATATTGCTCTTGCCCTAGCTGTCGTTGCCTTCCTACTGGCTGGTGTATTGTTCGGTTTTATTAATCTTGCTTCAGGTATGTTTGTCCACGAAGGTAGCGTCTTAGCTGTAATTCTAAATGCAATGCGCTTAATTAAATTCAAACATTAATATAAGGAGGATCTATACGAAATAACTCTCTTCTGAACACCTTATAGAAAATTAAATGTTTTAACGTCCTCCTAAGAGCCTAGTCTCTTAGGGGGATTTTTTATGGATTTTTCCTATAAAAAAACGCCGACTATTTCTAATCGGCGTCACTTTACTTAAGCAACACATATTTACTAATATCGCATCCCAGTACTAGTACGTGTGGTCTTACTACCCTCCCCTGTAGTGATCGTCTGACGGGTATGACCAACTCCAGTATCTATCGTGCCATAAACTTGCACGCCTGAACGCGAATGTGGTCCACTTGAAGCAGCCGAACAAGCGCTTAATAAGGCACTGAGAACAATTACACCAACGACAGTCTTTTTCATCATCTTATTCCTTGCATAACTCGATAATTACTACGTATTAGAACACGATTTAATGCCTAACACCTTATTCTGAAACAATCACGCTGTCCTGAAACAATCACTTTGCAAGCGCACCCAAGCATCGGTAAAAATTCCGAATAATGACTAAACAAGCATTCAATCATTAGCGAATGATGGCTAAACGATTTCTAACTTCGCCACGCCTAAGGCTAAGGTTTTCGGACCTACCGATTGGAAAACAATTTGCGCTTGGGCATCTTGACCTTGGCCACTTAGGCTAATAATCATACCTTCACCAAACTTCGCATGGCGCACGGTTTGAGCGATTTTAAACATCTGCTCACCAACCTGTATTCCGCTACTTAAGCCACTGCTCGTACCAGCAACGCTTGTTTTATCTTTAGCAGTAGCACCACGTGCACCGCCACTCCCATAAGTACCGGCACCATAGCCGCCTGAAAAACCACCCTGACTACTGCCCCCACCAAAACTACTGGCATAAGCGACTTCTTTAGGACTTAACCATTTAGTGCAAGCATCTGGAATTTCATCTAAAAAACTAGAGCGTTGGGTATAACGAGTTTGCCCATACAACATACGTTCATGCGCACCACAGAGATAGAGGCGTTGACGAGCACGGGTAATCGCCACATACATCAGACGTCGTTCTTCTTCTAAGCCGCCATCCGCTAAGATACTATTCTCGTGCGGGAATAGTCCCTGTTCCAAACCAGCGACAAAAACCGCATCAAACTCTAGACCTTTGGCTGAGTGCACTGTCATTAACTGAATTGCATCTTCACCATGCTTGGCCTGATTGTCACCCGCTTCTAGACTCGCATGACCAATAAACATGGCTAAAGCAGAGATCGTATCGCTGAAGGCTAAATCATCACCTTCATTTCGTGTGACTTCCTCAAGTGCAGGAATGCCTTCAAAATTCTCTTCGTAGACAAACACTTGAGCCGCATTCACTAACTCACTTAAGTTATCTAAGCGATCTTCGCCTTCGCGCTCCGACTCATAGAAGGCTTTAATCCCACTAGTTTCAATCACATATTGCACTAGCTCAGGCAAACTCAGGGTCTGCGCATCTTCACGCATCTGTTGAATAAGCTGGACAAACTGCGTTAATTTATTCGCTGCAGCACCACTTAAGGCACCTGTTGCCATAGCTAGACTACATCCAATCTTCTGCGCGGCGTCATTAAGATTCTCTAAGGTACGCGCACCAATCCCACGTGCGGGGAAATTCACCACACGTAAGAAGGAAGTATCATCATCAATATGTTGAATCAGGCGTAAATAAGCCAGGACATGCTTGACTTCCTGACGCTCGAAGAAACGCAAGCCGCCATAGACACGATAAGGTAAGCCAGCACTAAAAAAGGCATGTTCAATCGCTCGTGATTGTGCATTACTACGGTACAGTACTGCAATCTGTTGGCGCTCATAACCTTCATTAATGAGGCTCTTAGCCTCATCAAGAATCCATTGTGCCTCATGCTTATCTGAACTGAGCTCAATCACACGAACAGGCTCGCCCTCACCACGGTCAGTCCATAAATTCTTACCGAGTCGATCATGATTATTCTCAATCAAGGCATTCGCTGAGTTAAGAATATTATTGTAAGAGCGATAGTTTTGCTCTAAGCGGATAATATTGCCACGCGCATAATCCCGCTCGAAAGCCTGCATATTACCGACATTCGCGCCACGGAAGGCATAAATTGACTGGTCGTCATCACCTACCGCGAATAAGGAGCCTTGGTTACCCGCCAAAAGGCGCAACCAGTTATATTGCAAATCGTTGGTATCTTGGAATTCATCCACCAAGATATGGGCAAAACGGCGCTGATAATGCTCGCGAATTAAACTATTATTCTTGAGTAACTCAAAAGCACGCAACAATAACTCAGGAAAATCAACCACTCCTTCCTTATCGCACTGCTGTTGATACAAGAGATAGATTTCAGCAAGACGCGTCTCATGCGCATCATAAGGACTAAAATCTTGTGGACGAATGCCTTTTTCTTTTTGATTATTAATAAAGCGTTGCACGTCCTTCGCAGGGAACTTCTCGGTATCGATATTCTGCTGTTTCAGCAGGCGCTTAATTACCGAGAGTTGGTCACTCATATCGAGAATCTGAAAACTCTGCGGTAAACCGGCATCACGATAATGCGCACGCAATAAGCGATTACACAGACCATGGAAGGTACCTACCCACATAGAGCGTGTATTGATGGGCAAAATTGCGCTCACCCGAGTCAACATCTCTTTAGCCGCTTTATTGGTAAACGTCACCGCTAAGATGCCACCCGGTCCCACCAATCCATTCTGAATCAGCCATGCCATACGGGTGGTCAATACCTTAGTTTTGCCACTACCTGCACCTGCTAAAACAAGAACGTACTGCGCATCAGTGGTGACGGCAGTACGTTGTTCTGGGTTTAAGGTTTCAATCATGCCGCGTAACGACGTAAGCGTAAGGCAAACTGTTCAAGACTTTGCACACCACTTTCCTGGGCATTCTGTAGCCATACACGTAGGTCTTGTACAAGTTGCTCAGTACTCGCTGTTGAGCTACTCCACACACGGCTCAACTCATCACGCATAGCAACTAATTGTGCCAAGGCTTTATTTTCGGCAAAAGCTTGCTCTAATTGACTCTTCTCTTCCGCCGTTAAGGCTTGCTCTGACTGAGTCACATGCTCAGTGACATGGTTTAACTGTGCTAGCTCTTGTGCCGAACCTGATTGTGCTTTCAAGCGTGCAATCTCTTGCAAGGCAGCTTTTTTCAACATATCCGCATAGCGTGTCATGATCTCATAACGATGCGTGATAATGCCTTGTAAGGTGCTTTCGGTCACTTCTTCCGCACTCTGAGGAGTCAATTTTAACTTCGGCGCAACCTTCTTAACTTTGGCTAAACCGACAGCTTGTACGGCACGGATATACATCCAACCAATATCAAACTCATACCACTTGCTTGAGAACTTCGCTGAAGTGCCATACGCGTGGTGGTTATTGTGCAATTCTTCACCACCGATGATAATACCGATAGGAAATAAGTTCGTGCTGCTATCTGGACTAGAGAAGTTACGGTAACCAACAAAGTGGCCCAGACCATTCACCACACCTGCTGCCCAGAACGGAATCCAAGCCATCTGCACGGCCCATACACATAAGCCAAATGCACCAAATAAGGCCAAGTCAATCGCCATCATAATAAAGATACCTAGGCTTGGGTTAGCGCTATATACCTTACGCTCCATCCAGTCGTCTGGTGTACCATGACTAAAACGCTTTAAGGTTTCTTCGTTAAGCGCTTCTTCACGATATAACTCTGCGCCTTGCCATAAGACTTTTTCAAGACCGAACATAATGGGCGAGTGTGGGTCACCTTCGCGCTCACACTTCGCATGGTGTTTACGGTGAATAGCTACCCATTCACGGGTCAACATACCGGTTGTCAACCATAACCAAAAGCGGAAGAAATGCGCCACAATCGGATGTAAATCTAAACCACGATGTGCTTGACTGCGGTGCAGATAAATTGTCACCCCTGCAATCGTAATGTGCGTTAATACAAGTGTTACAACAATAATTTGCCACCAGGAAAGCTGTAATAAACCGCCTGCTACAAAATTAAGAATACTTTCCATAAATCCTTAGACCTTCTTAGACCATAATGGTCTTCATATAACAATACCGATTCTGTCTTAGTTTCAGCACTCTGTTCTCGACTAGGCCGTCACTAAAATTCAATTGGGGCTTAATGACTATAAATCAAGCCAACATATAATCATAACACACTGATTTAACTAATAAAATATTAATTATGACAATCTTATTGCGGTTTATTTTTCAGTGTTAGCCTTACGACGCTCTAAGACTGCGGCAAAGAAGCCGTCCGTCTGATGTGTATCTGGGCGTAACTTCAGCATCCCCTGCTCGCTAACAAGGCCTGGATTACGATCACCTAAGACTTGCTCTACAGACACCAACTCAAATTCTTCATGCTGTGCCAAGAACGCTTCAATCTGTTGCTCGTTTTCCTGTGGTAACAAGCTACAGGTTGAATAAATTAAGCGTCCACCTGGTGCTACACAACGTGCCGCACTCGCCAGAATACGCGCCTGCAGTTCAGTCAACTCAGCTAAGTCAGCCGGTGTCTGACGCCACTTCAAATCAGGATTACGACGTAATGTACCCATGCCCGAGCATGGTGCATCCACTAAGACACGCTGTGCCTTGCCTGCTAAGCGCTTAACGCGGGTGTCATTCTCATTAGCAATTTGTACACTGGTCACATTCGATAGACCACTACGCGCAATACGCGGTTTAGCTTTAGCCAAGCGTGCAGCCGATACATCAAACGCATATAAGCGCCCCTGTGATCGCATCATAGCGCCTAGTAGCAAGGTCTTACCACCGGCTCCTGCACAGAAGTCAATCACCATATCACTACGACGAGGACTCACTAACATACACAGAATTTGACTACCCTCATCCTGTACCTCAAGCGACCCATTCGCAAATAAATCCCAACGATTAATTGCCGGTTTACCTTGCAGACGAATGCCCCAAGGTGAAAAAGGCATGGCTTGTGGTTTATACAGCGCTACACTTTCGTCTGCCTCTAAAACAGGCAAGACTGCTTCACGCTCGGTCTTCAGTGGATTAACACGTAAGTCCAAAGGCGCCTTCTGATTTAAGCTATTCATTAAGTCTTCGCTTTCAGGCAAAGCACTTAATTGCTCGTATAACCAATCCGGCATGCTGTAGCGAATAGCGGGGGCCATACCCGACAAGTCTAAGCTCAGCGCATGATTTAACCAGCCTTGTTGATGCTCATCCAATACACTCTTAAGCCCTTCAACACCTACCGTATTCGCTAAGCCTAGAATCGCCAAACGTTGATTTGCAGGTCCCATACCGCTCTCGGCAAAATGACGATAGCGACGTAAATGGCGCAAGATATCAAAAACTGCCTCAGCAATTTCACCCCGATCGCGTCCACCTAAATGGCGGTTTTCTTTAAACCAATGTGATAACACGGCATCCGCTGGATAACGGAACTTCAAAATTGTCGTTAAGACCTCAGCAATTTGCTCAATACGTTGCTGCATCAATGGTGCTCTTTCGACTGTCTTAGCTGATTTAGCACCAGTTTTACCACCACGAGTTGCGCCAGTACGTGTGCCACGCGAGCGCGGATCTGCTTTCGCTGCACTGGTTTTAGCACCTGAAGCACGCGCTGGAGAACTTGTCGCTGCACGACGCGCGGCAGCCTTATCTACAGTGCCTGTATCGGCTCCAATCCCAGCACGCTCGGCGCGCTTTAAGCTATGTTTTGCTTCACGGGAAGTCGTATGTGCACCACGCACTAGTCGCTTATTTTGACTCATAATATTTTTTAACCTTGATATACAAAGAACGTTTGCACATCTTCACTGAAAACCACGTGATCATGTTCATCTAAAGAAACAATATCACGTGCTAAATAATCCACAACGGCGGGATACACCTTATGTTCCATGCTCAATACACGGGCAGCTAAACTATCCGCATCGTCATTCGCCAATACGGGCACAACAGCTTGTGCCACAATCGGTCCAACATCTAATACAGGCGTGACAAAATGCACCGTGCAGCCATGTGCCTTAACCCCTTCTTGTAAGGCACGCTCATGCGTATCCAAACCGGTGAATGAAGGCAATAAGGAAGGATGAATATTTAACACTCGACCCTGGAAATGATTCACAAAAGGTGCTGTTAAAATACGCATAAAGCCAGCAAGAATAACATAATCTGGCCGGTAACTTTCGACTAAGCCTAATAAAGCCTCATCATAGGCTTCACGCCCAGCAAATCCTTTGGCTAAAAGTTCGGCTGTCTCTATGCCCTGTTCTGCGGCCCACGCACAACCTGCACTATCAGCCTTATGACTAATGACCGCCACGACCTCAATATCGTCACGAGCCTGAGCCATCTTGACGATTGCCTGCATATTAGAGCCACGTCCAGAAATTAAGATTACTACGCGTTTAGGAGCTTGTTTTGTAGTCGACACCGAATTACCACCTTCTTATTGATTCATATTTTAATGACTAGACGAAATTGTAAACCTTAAGAGAAGCAAACTCCACTCTTAGCCGGCATTCGCCGCTTCTTGAGCGAGCATAACTTCTTTAAACATATCAATAAATACTTGCGTACGCGCCGGTAAAAGGCGTCGTCCCGACGTGACACACCAGACGGTATCTGATGGCAAAGACCACTCAGGCAAGACCCTGACTAAGTCTCCTCGCTTCACATAGTTACAGGCAAAAAAGCCAGAAATCCCCATAATTCCCATACCCTCTATCGTCAAACTCAGATTCAAAGAGACAGAGTTACTGGAAGCTCTGTGCTTAGGCAAACCTTCCCACTTCTCCCTTCCCTTACTCAAGTGCCACATGCGTTGCTCACCTTGACTATTTCTTAAGGAAATACACAGTGCTTGTTGTAAATCATCCGGAGTTTTAGGAATACCATATTTCTTTAAATAACTTGGACTGGCATATAAACCATTGTCCAGCACAGCAATCTTACGGGCGACTAGACTCGCATCATCAGGCAGTCGTGAAGCCACACGTATCGCTAAATCAAAGCGCTCCGCTAATATATCTACGCGGCGTGAGGATAAATCGAGTTCTAAATCAACTTCGGGATAAGCCTCTAAAAAGCGTTTGGTAAAGTCCACGAAAGAAAATTCTTTGAACTCAGGTGGCATAGAAACACGCAATTTCCCTTGCGGCGTTGCTTGACGGTGTAAGGCAAAAGCCGCAGCAGCGTCCTTCTCCTCCAATAATCGTTGAGCATATTCCAAAATACCCTCACCAAAATCAGTAATCACCAATTGTCGTGTGCTACGCACAATCAAGCGCTCACCCAAGTTTGTTTCTAGTTCCGTAATGCGTCGCGATAAAGTAGACTTAGGCAGTTCTAAGCGCTCTGCGGCTTGAGAAAAGCTCCCGGCTTCCATCACATGGGCAAATAAAATTAAATCATTAGCATTAATCGACATGGTTTTCCTTTTGTTCCATTATTGGAACAATGATACTCATTTTAAGGGATTCACAACAAGAAGCAAGCTCTATAGAATGCTAAAAATTGATTAATTAAACCTATGAAACCCCATGAATAACCCTCGTTACAACTCGACTAGTATCGCTTTGCACTGGTTAATCGCCATTGGCCTTATTGGCACATTCGCCTTAGGTCTCTATATGACAGATTTAAGCCTATCGCCAACAAAACTAAAACTGTATTCTTGGCACAAATGGGCTGGGATGAGTTTATTAGTATTTGCCTTGATTCGACTTCTATGGCGCCTAACACACCCAGCACCTAAGTTACCGAGCCATATGTCTGGTTTTATGCAAGACATCGCCAATCTTATGCACTGGATTTTATACCTACTGATGTTTGCTATCCCACTAAGCGGTTGGTTGATGAGTTCAGCACAAGGCTTCCCAGTAGTTTGGTTTGGTGTTTTGCCTCTCCCTGATCTAGTGGCTAAAGACCCAGCCTTAGGTGAAAACTTAAAAAACTTGCATATTGTACTTAATTACAGCTTTTTAGCCTTATTAGCCGCTCATATCGGCGCAGCCTTAAAGCACCATTTTATTGATAAAGACACCGTGTTAACACGTATGTTACCCCTACTAAAACCACGCTCAACAGGAGAATAACCATGTTTAAAGTACGTCACGCCTTACTCGCTCTTGTTAGCGTAGGCTTAATTCACAGCGCACACGCTGCAGAATACACCCAGATTGATACACAGAATAGCAAAATTTCATTTCGCTATAGCCAAATGAACGTCAAGATGGATGGCAATATTTCAGCCTTCTCGATCCCAAGCTTTAGCTTTGATCCACAAGCACCTGAAAAAGCAGCCTTGACAATTGAAATCCCAGTTGCTTCGTTAGACGCAGGCTATGCTGAAGCCAATACGGAGCTACAAAAAAGCGAATGGTTGAATGCCCAGGCTCATCCACTTGCTAGCTTTAAAGCCACAGAATTAAAGTCTGTTGGTGAGCAAAAATTTGAATTGCATGGCGACTTATCTATCAAAGGTAAAACTCAAGCGATCCAAATTCCGCTAAGCTTTGTGGAAAAAGACCAAGTCGGCACCTTTACAGGCGAATTTAGCTTTAAACGTAATGACTTTGCGCTTGGCGAAGGTAGCTGGAGTGACGACAGCATTGTTGCTAACGACATCACTGTAGAATTTAATATCCAAGCTCGTCCTTAAACCCTACACACTTCTTGTATCAGTTTATCGCCTCTAACTGATTAAGCTGATGCAAGAACATAGTTTTACAGATTGCTTGAAATGAACAAGCGACTATTTTTACCCATTAGACACTTTTAATTATTTAGGAATTTACCATGAACACAATCAACAAAATTTTAGCTGCTATCGCTTTATCTAGCCTTGTTTCTGCACCAGCTTTAGCGCAAAGCGTTAACTACTCGATCGACCCAACTCATACATTTCCACAGTTCTCATATGACCACATGGGTTTATCTAAGCAAACACTACGTTTTAACAAAACCACAGGTACTGTTTCTTTAGACGCTAAAGCACAAAAAGCCAGCGTTAACATTGAAATCGATATGAAATCAGTAGATACAGGCTTTGTAATGTTCGATGGCCATATCCAAGGTGAAGACTTCTTGAACACTGAAAAATACCCAACAGCTACATTCAAATCAACGAATGTGATCTTTGCTGACGGTAAACCATCTAAAGTTGAAGGTGACTTAACCATTAAGGACGTAACTAAACCTGTCGTTCTTGATATCACACACTTCGTTAACACTTCACACCCAATGCTAAATAAAGATTCTATTGGTGCTAACGCTACAACCGTTATCAAGCGCTCTGAGTTTAACGCTGATGCATACACACCTGGCGTAGGTGACGAAGTAACTATCAATGTTTCTTTAGAAGCCGTTGCTGAATAAGCCTAGTAAGCATTTCAGCTAAGACTTATTCCAAGCGAATAAGTCTTTATTAACTAGTTTTACCCTGTCTGCATAGACTCTCCCTCTATCCCCTCTTAGCAAGTCCTTGCCCTCAACGCATTGACTTACTTTTTTTGCTTGTATGTTTTTTAGCAAATTCAGATTCTCTTGCTGTAAGCTTGCGCGCCAGGGTTTAAAATAAGCGGTTAAGTTTATATTTCTCGCCTTACGAATCACGGATTCTCTGACTAATCCTTGCTGCATAAGTGCGTGAGAACATATATATCCACCTACTTTTACGATCAGGATTATCGATCAGGCGTGAATACTTCTATTAAACTCTACCGTCATAGCCAACAAGCTGCAGCTGATGTATCTGCGGAGTCTAGCTCCTCAGTCTCACTTGAGCCAACAGAATCAACTCCACTGAGTTGCCCAAGTGCGGTCACTATTGGTAATTTTGATGGTGTGCATCTTGGCCACCAGCACTTGCTCTCACATCTCGTTGAGCAAGCTCGTGCCCGCCAGCTCAGCCCAGCCGTCATGACGTTTACGCCACATCCACGTGAGTTCTTCGCTTTGCGTGAACAACGCCCAGAGCTAATTCCTACACGCATTTCCACCTTTCGTGACAAGATCATCGCCTTACAAGCTTGTGGTATCGAACGTGTCTACTTAGAACGCTTTAACCAAGAAACTGCACAGATGAGCGCCCAGGATTTTATTGAAAAAATTCTTGTGCAACGCTTGAATACGCGCTATCTCTACGTCGGCGAAGACTTCCGCTTTGGCCATCGTCGCTCAGGCACCATTGAGCTCTTGCAAGAAGCTGCTCCACAATTTGGCTTTACGGTTGAAACCATGGCCGATATTCTTGATGAACATCAGATGCGCTACTCCAGCACGGAGTTACGTAATGCCCTAGCCTTCGGTCATATGGAACGTGCGAACGCTTATCTAGGTCGCCCATATACAATTAGTGGCCACGTGATTCATGGCAAGAAACTCGGACGCACGATTGGTTTCCCTACCATGAATCTGCGTGTTATGCCACGCTGTGCTTTGCGCTCAGGGATTTATGTGGTTAGTGTGCAAGGCCTAGAAGGCAAAACCTTACCCGCCATTGCCAGCCTAGGCGTACGTCCTACGGTCGAATCTGATGGTCAAGTATTGCTTGAAGTGCATATTCTTAATCAATCAGTCTCTGCATACGGTAAACTAGTGAGTGTTGCATTTCACCAGTATGTGCGAGACGAAGAAAAATTTCCCGATTTACCCACGATGATTGACGCCATCCAAAAAGACGCCGACATCGCTCAACATTATTTTTCTGTTCATGGACTATAAAAATACTTTAAACTTGCCAGAAACCGCCTTCCCTATGCGCGGTAACTTATCAAAACGCGAACCCGAGTGGGTTGCTCAGTGGGAGCAAAACAAGGTCTACGAAGCGATTCGTCAGGCTAGCCAAGGTCGTCCAAAATTTATCTTGCACGACGGCCCTCCCTACGCAAATGGCGATATTCATATTGGTCACGCTGTCAATAAAATCCTTAAGGATATTATTATCAAGAGCCGCAATATGGCTGGCTTTGATGCACCTTATGTTCCTGGTTGGGATTGCCACGGCATGCCAATTGAAATTCAGATTGAGAAGAAATTTGGCAAAAACCTACCGGTTGCTGAAGTACAGTCCAAGGCACGAGCTTATGCACTTGAGCAGATCGATCGCCAACGTGCTGACTTTAAGCGTCTAGGCGTCTTAGGTGAGTGGGATAATCCTTATCTCACCATGAACTTCCATAATGAAGCGAATGAAGTGCGTGCCCTTGCCGGTATTCTTGATAAGGGTTATATCTTCCGCGGTCTTAAGCCAGTGAACTGGTGTTTTGACTGTGGCTCTGCCCTAGCTGAAGCCGAGGTTGAATACCAAGACCGCAAAGACCCAGCGATTGACGTCGCCTTCACATTTGCTCAGAAAGACAAACTTGCTAAAGCGTTTGGGCTTGAGAGTATTGATGATGGTGCCGTTGTTATATGGACCACCACACCTTGGACGATTCCGTCGAACCAAGCACTGAATATGCATCCTGAACTCGAGTATGCCTTAGTGCGTTTGGAAGAACCGCTAGCAACAGGTTCTCTCCTGCTTTTAGCTAAAGACTGTGTCGAGCGCTGTCTTGAGCAATGGAAACTCAGTGGTCAAGTGATTGCTACTTGCGTAGGTGAAAATCTCGAACATATCGCTTTCCATCACCCATTGAGTCAAGTTGACCCAGCGTATGACCGACTCTCGCCTGTTTATATCAGCGATTACGTTACCACCGATGTCGGTACGGGTATCGTTCACTCGGCACCTGCTTATGGTGTGGATGACTTTATTAGCTGTAAAGCTAATGGCTTAAGTGATGATGACATCCTAAAGCCAGTGATGTCAGATGGTAAATATGCCGAAAGCCTCGCCCTATTTGGTGGTTTAAGCATTTGGGATGCTAACCCTAAAATCGTTGAAGCGATGAAGAGCGTTGGTACTTTACTTGAAGTACAGATGCTCAAACACAGTTATATGCATTGCTGGCGTCACAAGACTCCGGTGATTTATCGTGCCACCAACCAATGGTTCGCTGGTATGGATCGTCAACCAAATGATGGCACCGCGACATTACGTGAAAAAGCCCTAGCTGCTGTTGAGCAAACCAACTTCTACCCTGCTTGGGGCCGTGCTCGCTTGCATGCCATGATTGCCAACCGCCCTGACTGGACTTTATCACGCCAGCGTCAATGGGGTGTGCCTATGGCCTTCTTGGTGCATAAGGAAACCGGTGAATTACACCCGCGCAGCAGTGAACTTCTTGAAGTCGTTGCACAACATATTGAGAAATCGGGTATTGAAGCATGGCAAACCTTAAACGTAGAAGACTTATTACCCGCTGATGAGGCGCCTTTTTACGAGAAAAACCGTGACACACTTGACGTGTGGTTTGACTCAGGTACCACGCATTACACTGTACTTGGTGGCCAAGACCATAATTGCCAAGGTTCACATAGCGATACCTTACGCTGGCCTGCCGATATGTACCTTGAGGGCTCGGATCAGCACCGTGGTTGGTTCCACTCTTCGCTCTTAACCTCGTCCATGCTATTTGGCCGTGCACCCTACAATAGCTTATTGACCCATGGTTTCGTGGTGGATGGTGATGGCCGCAAGATGAGTAAATCATTAGGCAATGTAATCGCCCCACAGAAGATCTCTGACACCCTAGGTGCTGAAATCATTCGCTTGTGGACAGCGGCTACAGACTATTCAGGTGAATTATCTATCTCTGACCAGATTCTTAAACGTGTGGTTGAAAGCTATCGTCGTATTCGTAATACTTTGTACTTCTTACTTGGTAACTTAGCCGACTTTGACGCTCAGAAAGACCTTGTTGATAGCGATAAATTAGTTGAAATCGATCAATATGCTCTTGTCTTTACCAAAGCCATGCAAGACGAAGTCTTAGCGAACTATAAGCAATATGAGTTCCATCCTGCTGTCTCACGTCTACAGATTTTCTGTTCTGAAGACCTCGGCGCTTTCTACCTTGACGTTCTTAAAGATCGCTTGTATACAACCGCTCAGAACAGCCACGCTCGTCGTTCAGCCCAGACAGCGCTGTATCACATCACCATGACCTTGGTGAAATTGATGGCACCAATTCTTTCCTTTACTGCGGAAGAAGCCTGGATTGAGATGCGCAAGACCTTCTTGAAGAATACGCCTCTAGCAGATGGTCTCACAGTCTTTACAGAGTTATATCATGAAGTACCAAGCATCGCCCAAGCAGACGCTTTAAGCCCACGCTGGGAGCGACTCTTAGAGATTCGCGCACTTCTCAATAAAGAGCTTGAAAACACTCGTACCCAAGGTTTAATTGGCTCTGCCCTACAGGCTGAGGTAGACATTTATGCTTCAAGTGCCGATCTAGATATTCTGAAGGCCTTAGGCGAAGATTTACGCTTTGCGTTCATCGTCTCTCGTGCGGATGTGCATGCGAGTGGAGATGATACATTACGTTTTGAAATTAAACCTTCAGAACATAAGAAATGCGATCGCTGCTGGCATTACCGTGAAGATGTAGGTAGTGACAGTGAACACCCTGAGATCTGTACACGCTGTGTCAGCAACTTAACTGGCGATGGAGAGCAACGCACTCATGCCTAAGTCAGAGTTGACTCAAGTGGCTCCTGTGGAAAAAAGTAAAAGCCTATCATTTTGGCTTTTACTTGCCGCACTGCTGATCGCCCTCGATCAAATCACAAAATTGTATTTTGAATATAATTTTGAGTTTCAAGAGCGCGTGAACGTACTGCCTTTTTTCGATTTTATCTTAGTCTATAACACCGGGGCAGCATTTAGCTTCTTGGCTGATGCAGGTGGCTGGCAACATTGGTTTTTTATAGGTCTGGCACTTGCGGCTGTGATATTTATTATTTATCAGCTGCGTACTCATAAACACGATTTATTTTATTGCTTTAGCCTATGTTTAATTATGGCTGGAGCTATTGGCAATGTGATAGACCGAATTCTCTACGGTCATGTCATTGACTTTCTTCTGTTTTATTGGAACAACTGGTATTTTCCAGCCTTTAATTTGGCTGATTGCTTTATCACGATTGGTGCTGCATTAGTCATTGTGCAGGAAATATTTATGCGTAAAAAGGATCACTCATGAGACTCAAGGGTAAGCGAATTGTCTTAGGACTTACAGGTGGCATTGCT
>CAYFVY010000030.1:0-15413 GCA_964346715.1 uncultured Pelistega sp.
CCACCCATCTCGTGCAGCTTGACCTTGAAAAGGGCACCATGGAAGTGCGTCGCGCCGAACCATTGGGCAAAGATATCAATGGTAAAGGCGGGCTTGAGTTCGTTTGCCGCACCCGTCCCTGGGGCAGCTTCGTGCGTCGTTATAAGCAGTACATCCGGGATGCTGAACGCAAATTAGATTACCTTGTTGAAATCACCGTTAAAGATGATGAACGCGGTGACCCCCTCATCAACGACGACACCATTGTTGCCCTCGGTCTTGCCAGCCCGGCTCAGCTTGAGCAGGCCAAGGACATCACCCGCCGCGTGTGCCGCATCGTAGAGGCCGACCTGAATGAAAAAGGCCTTACCCTGATCGACATGAAGATTGAAACCGGTCTGGTTGACGGTGAAGTGGTGGTTATAGACGAGATCTCGGCCGATGCCATGCGTGTCATGGACAAAGAGGGCAAGGTGCTGGATCATGGAACTGTGTATGAAAAGCTGATCGGCTAGGACGGAATGGTGCGACTGGCCTGGGAGCTTATAAGGGGAGTACCTGCTGGATGTTGTCGAGTTGGTCTGTATCCAGCAGCACCAGATCGGTGTTTTTGAAGCCTGCGTCGGAAAACAGACTGTCGGTCTTTGCATTGGTCGTGTATGAAAGCCCTGTTCTATCTGCCATTCCAGCACCGTCCGGCTCCAGCCGTTTTCGATGCACGCCTGTGCGTAAAGCAGCGCTTCATCTACAGATTTGATCTTGGCAAGCAGGGTGCGAACATGCCCCCATGGAATTTGTCCCACAGGCTGTGGGGCAAATCCGAATCGTGTGCCAAAAAAGGTGTGAAACTGGCGCATGGCAAACAGGCTGGTGCGTGAAAAGCCTTTCATCCCTGGATAGGCCGACTGCAAATCTGCCGCCATCTGCTCCACCACTGCCGAACCCCAGCCGCACGGGTTTTTGCGGATTA
This sequence comes from uncultured Pelistega sp., assembly GCA_964346715.1. Classification (GTDB taxonomy): domain Bacteria; phylum Pseudomonadota; class Gammaproteobacteria; order Burkholderiales; family Burkholderiaceae_B; genus Taylorella. The sequence goes on from CAYFVY010000030.1 coordinate 950, forward strand.
GTATCTCCAAAAATACAGTCGAGGTCTTGGCTTATCCTGGGTGGTTACATTGGGACAGCGAAGCTTTGCAACTACCGTACGCTCACCACCGATTTTTGCTGCCAGCTGCGTGAGCAATTTTTCCTAGGTGTCATAACGTGGGTTAGTTTGCTTTTCCGCCATCTCAATGGGATAGCGTTTTATAAACTCTGCGGCCAGTTCACGAGCGGTAAATTTTTTGTCTGGATTATCACGCAGGGTTTCTAGGTAATCCCCCCACAAAACTACTATCATAATAGACTTCTGCCTAAAAATTGTTGCTAAGCGCTGACTGGAAAGCATCCAGTAAGACTTGTCGAACGCTCTAATTTGGAATGCTCTAATTGAAGGTGCGCTTTACAAGGCAATTCACAAAGCAAAAAAAAGCTCACGTCAAAACTTGAAGTGAGCTTAAAAGGGACTAATCTACGGCAATTATGATTGCAACAGGGAATATTTGCGAATCAATAAGGGGGTGATAGGCCTATCTCGTCTCAGGATAATAAACCTATCGATAAAACTATGGCTCAGGAATTAAGCGCAACGACCGCCTGAGCAGCAGCCAGCATTAACGGCTTCATCAATTTCGTCATACGATAAGCCTGCTAAGTCAACTAGTTCATCACGAGTAGGGTAGCGACCGCTCAGTGCAATTTCACCGTTCACAATGAATAAAGGTAGTGCGTCTTGGCCTGAAGCATCGATAAAGCCTTTTACTACAGGATTGCTTTCAAAAGCACTGGCTTGATCCTTAATATTGTATTGCTCAATATTAGCGCCATTTTCTTTGGCCCAGTTAACGTTAGTTGAGAATTCTTTAACGGCGCTATTACCGCAGCAAGAAGCTGAATCAAATACTTGAACTGTAGTCATTTTAATACTCCATCAAAAATTGAAATGATGTGATAATCATAAAGTAAAATAAGTTTTTTGTTGAGTTAAACCTATTTTTTGTAAGGATTTTAGGCAGAACAGGTCTGATTTGCTGAGTCACAACTATCGACGACGTGCGCGCACTGATCGATATGACCGCTACAGCATTTTTCCGTAAGGAAGGAAACCAATTCAAGCATTAAGGGGATGTTCGCACGATAACGTTGAAAACGTCCTTCTTGCTCAACGCTTAATAAACCAGCTTGGGTTAAGGCCTTAAAGTGAAAAGAAAGATTAGTCGGTGGGACATCCAGTGTCTGCGCAATTTCGCCCGCCACTAGACCTTGTTGGCCATGCTCCACCAATAAACGAAAGACATCAAGTCGCACGCCTGAGGCTAAAGACTCAAAAATATTAATTGCAGTTTTATTTTCCATAGTTCAATAATACATCAAATATCAAAATCATAATAGCTTTTTGCGTGCTTTGCTAAAATTCTTGTTGCTTATAAGCTTCTTATATACTCGACATCTAGATATAAGGCTAAAATAAACCTATTCAGTCAGTGCTTCACTCTTTACTTTGCTACTTATGTACGCACAGAATGCGCGCACAGCTTGTGGCTTGGCTGCCGGATTAGCCTTATTATCATCATCGTTACACTATGGATCTCGCATCACAACATAATCATTTCATGCAGCTGGCTCTGGAACAGGCACAATTGGCGTATGAGGCTGGTGAAGTACCCGTAGGGGCGGTAGTCGTTAATTCGGATAATCAGGTGGTGGCAAGTGCTTTTAACCAAACTATTACTTTGCATGACCCAACAGCGCATGCAGAGATTATGGCTTTGCGACAAGCAGCGGTATTACTGAAGAACCATCGTTTGCCACAGTTACGTCTCTACGTTACTTTAGAACCCTGTGTCATGTGTATGGGAGCTTTAATGCATGCCAGAATAGGGCAGGTGGTTTACGGTGCGGCGGATCCTAAAACCGGTGCCTGTGGTAGCCAATTATCCGTCCATGCCCATAAACAATTGAACCATCAAACACGGTTGAGTTCTGGAGTCTTAGCTGAACCCTGTGGTAAAATCTTACGTCAGTTTTTTCAAGAGCGTCGTCGAGGAACTAAACATGGTTGATCATAATGAGAAGATCAAAGAAAAGCTTCAAAAACAAAAAGAACAGCTAAGTGATGCGCAAGAGCTGCTAAATGATGCGCAGATCCTCTTTGATGAGGCTGATGATGTGGCACTTAAGGGAGCCAAATATAGCAAACCATTAAGCTTATACCTCTTATCACCATCGAGTGCATTGCGCCATCCGGAACGACTACCAATTGCGGCGAGTTATTTAAAAACCATTGGCTTTAAGGTTAAAATAGATCCGCACGCGCTCGATAAGGATACGCGTTTTGCAGGAACTGATGCAGATCGCGCTCAAGCGTTCACCCGTGCGGCTAAGGACAAGAGTAAGATTGTTATGGCAACTCGTGGTGGCTATGGTATTAATCGTATTTTGCCCATGATTGATTGGAAAACTATTGAGGCCAATCCGAAAACCTATATTGGTTATAGTGATTTTACAGCGTTCAATTTAGCGCTCTTGGCCAAGACGGGTATGACGAGCTACACCGGTCCGAATGCGGTGAGTGATTTTGGGGGTAGCGAGATTGATGAATTAACCAGCGACATCTTTGTTGAAGTGATGCGTGGTGAATTAGAAATTTTAAGCTTTATCAGCGAAGATTCAGATCCTGTTGATACGCGTGGCGTATTGTGGGGTGGCAATCTTGCCATGATTACCTCATTAATTGGCACACCGTATATGCCTAAGATCAAGAATGGTATTTTGTTCTTTGAAGACGTCGCTGAACATCCTTACCGTATTGAGCGCATGCTAACTCAGCTCTTGCATGCAGGGATCCTACAAAAGCAAAAGGCAATTATCCTAGGCCACTTCACGGACTATAAATTATGCGATGCTGATAATGGCTATGATCTTTCGCATACCATCGCCTGGTTACGTAGCCAAGTTAAGGTACCTGTCCTAACTGGCTTGCCGTATGGGCATGGTGATGTGCGCGTTACTCTGCCAATTGGTAAGAAAATTGGTATCGCTACTGAAGATGAGATGGTGCACTTGGTGATTGATGAACATGATCACTAAAGCTTATTAAATATGTATTTAAGCCACTGATAAATCACTGAATTTTTAGTGCGTGCTACAATATCGGCATCAATAAAATGTCTTTCCATTTTAGGAAAGGCATTTTTCTTTTAGATTTTCTTTTACGTTTTCTTTTTTAAATTTTTTGCTTGTATAGGTAATTTTAGCGTGATTTCAACTCTTAATCTGACCATCCAATTTGGTCCGAAACCTCTTTTTGAAAATGTCAGCGTGAAGTTTGGCGGTGGTAATCGCTATGGCTTGATTGGCGCCAACGGTTCGGGCAAATCGACCTTTATGAAAATTATTGGTGGTGATTTAGAGCCATCATCGGGGCATGTGACCCTTGACCCGGGTGTGCGCCTTGGTAAGCTACGTCAAGACCAGTTCGCCTATGAAGATGTGCGCGTGTTAGATGTGGTACTGATGGGCCATGAAGAAATGTGGCAAGCCATGAGTGAGCGTGATGCAATTTATGCCAATCTTGAAGCCACGGATGAAGACTATATGCGTGCAGCTGAGCTTGAAGCGAAATTTGCTGAGTATGACGGCTATACGGCTGAAGCGCGTGCCGGTGAGTTGTTATTAGGCTTAGAGATTCCTGTTGAAGAGCATAATCTACCGATGCGTGAAATTGCACCGGGTTGGAAGTTGCGTGTGCTGTTAGCACAGGCTTTATTCTCCAATCCTGATGTACTCTTACTCGACGAGCCAACCAACAACTTGGATATTAATACCATTCGTTGGTTAGAAGAAGTGCTGAACGGCTACGATAGCACCATGATTATTATTAGTCACGACCGTCACTTCTTAAACCAAGTGTGTACGCATATGGCTGACGTGGACTACGGTGAAATTCGTGTCTATCCAGGTAACTATGATGATTATATGTTGGCCTCTACTCAGGCTCGTGAGCGCTTATTAGCGAATAACGCCAAGGCCAAAGAGCGTGTAACTGAACTACAAGACTTTGTACGTCGCTTTGCCGCTAATAAATCTAAGTCTCGTCAAGCTACTTCACGCTTAAAGCAAATTGACCGAATTAAGTCTGAAGCTGTTGAGGTAAAACCATCTTCACGTCAAAACCCGTATATTCGTTTTGAACAGAATAAGGTTATGCACCGCCTTGCGGTCACAGCCGATAAAGTCGCTAAAGCCTATGATGCACCCGTGATCAAGAATTTCTCTGCCATGGTTGAAGCGGGACAGAAGATTGCTATTATTGGGGCTAACGGGGTAGGTAAGACCACCTTGCTACGTCTTTTTGCGAATGATTTACGTCCTGATTCTGGCAGTATTAAATGGTCAGAGAATGCGGATATTGGCTATATGGCGCAAGACGTTTCTGATGCTTTTGATGAAAGCGTTAATGTTTTTGATTGGATGGGTGATTACCGTCAAGCAGGTGATGAAGACCAACAAATTCGTTCCGTCTTAGGGCGTCTACTATTCTCTGCTGATGATATTGTGAAGGACGTTAAGGTCTTATCGGGTGGTGAGAAGAACCGTATGTACTTTGGCCGTCTGATGCTAGGCCGTCATAATGTTTTACTTATGGACGAGCCGACTAACCACTTAGATATGGAATCGATTGAGTCGCTGCAATTAGCATTGGATAAATTCCAAGGTACCTTAATTTTCGTCTCGCATGACCGTGAGTTTGTATCGGGATTAGCTGACCGTGTAATCGAAATTATGCCTGATGGTGAAATCGTTGATTATATGGGTGGTTACGAAGAGTATCTAGCATCGCGTGGTATTGAGGCCTAAGTTTGTTTACCTTAGTTGAGCCTTTTAGTTTTGAACAAACCATTAAAAAGAGTCTGTTTATCACGCATGCAGCGCCGATTACAACAGCACAAGAGGCCTTGGACTTTTTTGCCAGTAAGCATCAGCCCGAGGCCACGCATAATTGTTGGGCATTCAAACTAGAGCAAAGCTATCGTTTTAATGATGATGGGGAGCCTGGCGGAACGGCTGGGCGGCCTATCTTACAAGCCATAGAAGGGCAGGAATTGGTTAATGTCGCCGTCTTAGTGATTCGCTATTTTGGCGGCATTAAATTAGGCACAGGTGGCCTAGTGCGCGCTTATGGTGGCAGTGCGGCGAAGTGCTTACAGTTGGCGCCACGTCAAGAAATTATCCCTACAACACAGATTATTTGCGAGGCAAGTTTCGCCGATATGGCGATCCTTCGCTCACGTCTTTTGCTGCCTGAGGTTAATGTCTTGGCAGAAGACTTTGGTGATCATGGTGTGGTTTGGACTCTGGCCATTCCTGATACCTTAGTCGCGGAATTAGAACAGGATTACACGAATATCACGCGTGGTAAAGGTCTCTGGCTTAAGCCAGAGACTGATGTCGCTTAGTGTTGCAGGGTTGTTTAAGCCCAGTTGGACCTAAGCTAAGGCAGTGTGCGCCTGTGCTAAAGCACTGCTGAAGACATGCTACTAAAACATGGCAACAGAAATGCTAAAGCACTATTGCAGAATTATTGCAGAATTTAAGCTTCCTGAGCACCGTTCTTATTAGCGGCTTCTTGAGCGGCAATATCAGCATGTACTTGAGCCATATCAACGCCTTGTACTTGAGTGATTAATTCCTCAAATTGTGCAGGAGCTAGGGCGCCAGCTTGATTAAACAACATAACGCGCTCACGAAATACCATTAAGGTTGGGATAGAGCGGATATTAAACGCGGCTGCTAAACCTTGCTGTTCTTCGGTGTTAACTTTAGCAAATACTACATCTTCATGCTTAGCTGCTGCGGCTTCAAAGGTAGGGGCAAACTGACGGCAAGGACCGCACCAAGGCGCCCAGAAGTCAATGATGACGGTTTTGTCACCACTTAAGGTGTCGTTAAAATTGCTTTCGTTTAGTTCTAGGACTTCCATTGACTTCTCCATAATAATGTTCCTAACATACTAGCCTATATAAGGGTATTATGGCCACTTTTCAAGCATGATATTTATTAATCGATGTGATTAATTTTAACTCTTGGCCTTGAACTCTCGGCTTTAATTTGAAGCCATTTATCTGGTGTCATTTATTCTGAGTCATTAATTGTGAGCTTTTTTAATTTGGCCACATTAATTCAGAATCATTAAGGCTGAGCTTTTAATGTGGAATTATTAATTCTTAGTCCTAGCCGTACAGAATTAATTCTTAGTCCCTGCGATACAAAATAAATTAGGCCGCTTGCACTCTGTTAAGCGTGCGAAGCGGCCTATCTTAAAGCTGCCTATCTTCTTTAGCCACCCGTTGTATCGAGGTAAATTTTTAAGATAAATAAGCCTGCAACGATGACTGTGGCAGGGTGAATATCTTTAAAGCGACCAGTAAGGGCTTTTAATACAACATAGCTGATGAAGCCGAACGCAATCCCTTCTGCAATCGAGAAGGTGAATGGCATGATGAAAGCGGTTAAGGCTGCAGGCACAGACTCGGTAACGTCATCCCATTCGATTTCAATCAAATCGCGCACCATCAAGCAAGCCACGAAGAGTAGGGCAGGAGCGGTTGCGTATGAGGGAACGATACCAGCGACAGGTGCAAAGAATAAGCACAATAAGAAGAGCACGGCGACAGTCAAAGCAGTTAAGCCTGTACGGCCACCAGCTTGCACACCTGCCGCACTTTCAACGAAGGCAGTGGTACTACTTGTGCCTAAGACAGAACCGGTTAAGATGGCACCACTATCAGCAAAAAGTGCACGGCCTAGATTATTCGGTTTGCCTTCAGGAAGAAGATTAGCACGCTTCGCCACACCAATTAATGTACCTGTAGCGTCAAAAATCTCGACTAAGACAAAGACTAAAATAATATGGAAAAAGCCCTTGTTCAAAACCCCTAAAACATCCATCTGCATAAAGGTAGGTGCAATGCTTGGCGGTGAAGAAATAAAGGATTCAGGCGCGGCACTATAACCACCTAGAATGGAGATGATGGTGACGGTCAGAATACCAATTAGAATGGCACCACGCACTTTAAAAGCATCCAGTGCAGCGATAATGAAAAAGCCTAAGGCTGCTAGAATAACCGAATGCTGACTTAAATCACCAGCACTTACAAAGGTCGCGTCATTCTTAACGACGATACCGGCAGATTTTAAAGCAATAAAACCAAGGAACAAACCAATACCAGCGACAATCGCGCTACGTAAGGATTTAGGGATGCCAGCAATCATCCACTTGCGTACACCGGTGGCGGTGAGGATGAGGAAGATCAAGCCTGAAATAAATACGGCGCCTAAGGCTTGTTGCCAGCTATAGCCCATTGCCCCTACAACACCGAAGGCAAAGAAGGCGTTTAAACCCATGCCGGGTGCCATACCAATTGGCCAGTTGGCTAAGAAAGCCATGATCATTGAGCCAACAGCAGCGGCCAAACAGGTGGCGACAAATACTGCATCTCTATCCATTCCTGTCGTACTGAGAATATCAGGGTTAACAAAGATGATATAGGCCATGGTGAGGAAGGTGGTAAGACCGGCTAATAGCTCGGTTCTAACCGTTGTAGAATTCTCCCGTAGTTTAAAAAATGCTTCAAACATGGGGTTTGCTCCTTTAAAACTGATAGGTAATTTATAATTTTAGCTTTACTACTCGAGGACGTTGCTACAAACGCAGGGTTTTTTCATAATGCCGTGCTTTTAGCGAGCGGTTCGTCTTGTATTTGCAACATTTTGTAGCGTTATATCTTTATGAGTCTGAATATTTTAGGAATTGAGAGTTCCTGTGATGAAACCGGTGTGGCCTTAGTGAATACTGAGAAGGGTCTATTAGCCCATGCTTTGCATAGTCAGATTGCCATGCACCAAGCCTATGGTGGGGTTGTGCCTGAGCTGGCTTCGCGTGATCATATCCGTCGCATTCTGCCTCTGGCTCATGAAGTTTTGAAAAAGGCTGAGCTTTCGCTCAATCAGATTGATGCTGTGGCATATACCGCTGGACCTGGTCTGGCAGGTGCTTTGCTAGTAGGCGCATCAGTGGCACAGGCTTTTGCTTGGAGCCATGATCTCCCAGCGATTGCAATCCATCATCTTGAGGGACATCTACTGTCACCGATGCTGGCCGATCCCGTGCCAGAGTTTCCATTTGTCGCCTTGCTGGTTTCAGGTGGCCATACCCAGCTTATGCGTGTGGACGGTGTCGGTGAATACGAATTACTGGGTGAAACCTTAGATGATGCCGCAGGTGAGGCATTTGATAAATCGGCTAAGCTAATGGGTTTACCCTATCCAGGAGGACCGCATTTAGCTGCCCTAGCGAGCCAAGGTGATGCCAGTGTCTATCAATTGCCCCGTCCCATGAAGCATAGCAAAGATCTAGATTTTAGTTTCAGCGGTTTGAAAACGGCAGTCTTGACTACTTTACGCAAATTAGAACAAGAGGGCGAGATTAGCGAACAGCATAAAGCCAACTTAGCCGCCGCCGCACAAACAGCGATAGTGGATGTCCTGGGTTTTAAAGCGATTAAAGCCATGAAGGAAACAGGTCTTAAGCGCTTAGTTGTGGCGGGTGGTGTAGGAGCTAACCTAGAGCTGCGTCAATTTCTTAAGGACGAGATGGCTAAGATGGGTGGTGAAGTTTTTTTCCCGCCCCATGCCCTCTGTACCGATAATGGAGCGATGATTGCTCATGCGGCGAGTGAGCGTATTAAGGCAGGCTTAGTAGATCTGAATCAGCGTGAATACAATGTGAGCGTGCGTCCGCGCTGGGATTTGGCGCAGATTTAAGCACACAGTTTGATGCAGGTTTAGATACTAAAAAGCACTAAGAGGCACTAAAACTTTAAGGCATTAGCCTTTAAGTACGCGGATTTATTTTTTAGCTTTTTTTGCCTTTTTTCCTGTTGCTGCGACAGGTACTGCTGCTTTGTTTTTAGAAGAACCGATTTTAGATTCCTTGCCGTTAAGCAAGTTATTAATGTTTTTCTTATGCTTATAAATGAGCATGGCTGCAATAAACACAAAGCTTAAGAAATAGCTCATGACAAAATCACCACTCGATAAGCTCATTAGCGCATAAATCACTGGAGCGCTGGCGGAAGCCACAAGTGCTGCTAAAGAAGAATAACGGAATAAAATAGCAATCAATATCCAAATCGCGACGGTGACACTCGCTAGCCAAGTCTGCATGGCGAATAGCACGCCGATTGCAGTAGCCACACCTTTGCCGCCTTTGAATTTTAAAAAGCATGAGTAAATATGACCAAGAAAGGCAGCCACACCTACGAGTGCAATGCCGCTTGCACCAATTTGTGGGAAATAAGTCTGAGCAATATAGACCGCAACCCAGCCCTTAAGTGCATCGCCAATCAGTGTCAGGATAGCAGCGCTCTTATTGCCACTACGTAAAACATTAGTGGCACCCGGATTACCTGAACCAAATTGGCGTGGATCTTCTAGGCCAAATAATTTACTCACTATAATCGCAAAGGGTAGGGAACCTAAAAGATAAGCGATAAGGATTGCTAGGAGTAATGAAACTGGATCGGCCATGGTTGTGAATATGCGAGGTCAAAAACGATTTCGATATTGTACACCTTTTGTGTTCTTAAGTTGAATCCTTCGTTTTACTTGGCTTTTGTGTTGAGCTAAGAAAATGGGGTAAAATGAAGCTTTGATTGATTAGCGAACGAGTAGGGCAGAAGTTTAGGCATGAAAAAGCATATTTTGGTCTCAAATGATGATGGTTATAATGCCAAGGGATTAGAGTTATTGGTTGAGGCCTTAAAGCCTTGGGCTGATGTGACCGTCTTTGCACCTGAGGTAAATCATAGTGGTGCATCGAACTCACTGACCTTGACTCGTCCACTTAACGTTCGTCAAGCGAATAATGGCTTTTATTATGTCAATGGTACACCGAGTGATTGTGTGCATATCGCGCTTACCGGCATTCTGCAAGAGAAGCCGGATATCGTTGTTTCAGGCATTAATAATGGTGCGAACTTAGGGGAAGACACCCTATATTCAGGTACGGTAGCTGCAGCAACTGAGGGCTTTTTATTTGGTTACCCATCGGTGGCTTTTTCACTGACCGAGCGTAATTGGCCGCATATTGAGTCAGCGGTTGAGATCGCTGTTCATATTATTAAACACATGTTAGATAATCCTCAAGACAAGCCTGTGTTACTGAATGTGAATATTCCTCCTTTGCCCGATCATGACCCGAAAAATATTCGTGTAACCCGTCTAGGTAAACGCTATCCAAGTCAGGCTGTGATTCAATCTGAGAATCCGCAAGGTGAGCCAATTTATTGGATTGGCCCCGTTGGCGCGACTTTAGACCTCAGTGATGATACGGATTTTGGGGCGATTAATCTAGGTCATGTTGCTGTTACCCCTTTGCGCTTAGACCTGACGCATTATGAGCAATTAGCGATGGCCAAAAAGTGGATTGAACAGCCATGAGTAAGGTGCCGAGCTCAAAATATTCTAAGCTGTATGCGCTAAATGTAAATGATGTTAAAAAAGCATCTGCACCACACGCACATGCGTCAAAAAAGTTTAAAATTACCGCAAGTAATAGTAATGCTAAGATTTTGTCGGGAAATAGCCAACTGTTTCGACCCACACCTGAATCTGTCGCGCATATGAAATCGCAGTTATCTCGTAATGCGGGTCTGAATTCAGATCAATTGCGTCGCAATATGAGCGAGCGCTTACGTAGTGATAAGGGTATTAGCGATCCACGCGTGCTTCAAGCTATGCAACAAGTGCCGCGTCACTATTTTATGGATCAGGGTACGGCAAGTCGTGCATATGAAGATGCGGCTTTGCCGATTGGTTACGGACAGACCATCTCTATGCCCTCAGTGGTTGCCCGTATGATCTCGGTCTTACTTGAGCAAAGAGAGGCAGGACGTGTTCTGGAAATTGGAACAGGTTGTGGTTACCAGGCTGCAGTATTGGCCTGTGTGTATCGTGAGGTTTTTTCCATTGAGCGAATTCAAGGTTTGCATGAATTAGCTAAAGTCAATTTAGCGAAAGTCGCTGGCTTACCGAAAATTGCATTACATTATGGTGATGGACGTCTGGGGTGGCCTGATCAGGCACCCTTTGATTCCATCATTATTGCGGCAGCGGGTTTAGAAATTCCGCAGGCCTTATTGACGCAACTTCGTGTTGGTGGTCGTTTGATTGCCCCCGAAGGTGCGGATCAGCAGAAATTAGTTTTAATTGAACGTAAAGCGCCCCATGATTGGGTGCGTCGTGATTTAGAGGCAGTTCGCTTCGTCCCTTTACGCTCAGGTATTCAAGCGTAAAGTCAAACATACATTCAAGCGTTTAGCGCTGTACACGGTACGCTCTTAAGTGAGCAAGAGAAGATTAGGAAAGTTATGTATTTGTCTAAGAGAAAATCGTATTTATTAGGTGCTGCATTATCAGCTATTATTCTAGCGGGCTGCGGTACGAGTAATCGTGCACCGATAACCTCAGCTGGCGGTAGTTCTGCCGCAACAGGCTCTGGTGTGCACGTGGTACAACGCGGCGATACCTTATACAGTATTGCGCGTCGCCACAATGTTTCTGTTAATCAATTATTAAGCCTAAATAATATCTCTAACCCCTCACAAATTGAAGTGGGTCAACGCTTGCGTTTGGGTTCTGGTGCACCTGCAACAGCAGCTACAAGAGCGCCTGCGGCTTCAGCAGGCAGTGCGACAAGCTCAACACCACGTGTAGCGAGTGATGCTAAGTTAGTGTCTTGGGATTGGCCAGTACGTGGCACTATTATTAGCAATTACTCAGAAAGTACTCGTGGTATTGATATTGCAGGTAAAATTGGCGATCCTGTTAAAGCCGCAGCAGCTGGCACTGTATCTTATGTGGGTAATGGCTTACGTGGCTTAGGTAATTTAATCTTGATTACTCATAGTAATGGCTTTATCTCTGCCTATGCGCATAATGACAAGCTGTTAGTGAAACAGAATGAGCGTGTTACTAAGGGACAGAAAATTGCTGAGCTAGGCCAGTCAGACACGACTTCGCCACGCTTACACTTTGAGATTCGTCGCAACGGCAGTCCTGTGAATCCTGTTTCTTACTTGCCGCGTTAATTGTGATTCCATCTCTTGTTTTTGACTTAGAAACTATCCCCGATGTCGCTGGTATTCGGGCATTGGGTGATTATCCGAGCGACTTGAGCGATGCTCAAGTCGCTGAGTTGGCCATGGCTGAGCGGGAAGAAAAAACCGGATCGAGTTTTTTACCGCATCATTTACAGAAGATTGCCGTGATTGGTTGTGTCTTCCGAGATGATCAGGGTTTCCGTGTCAAAACACTCGGTCAGCCAGACGACGATGAGTCGGTGCTGATCAAGCAGTTCTTCAAAATTATTGACTACTACACACCACAAATCATCAGCTGGAACGGCTCGGGATTTGATTGGCCTGTCTTGCATTACCGCAGCTTAATTCATAAGATTGCTTCTCCGCGCTATTGGGATACGGGCGAAGACAATCGTGATTTTAAGTTTAATAATTACTTAAATCGTTACCATACTCGTCACCTAGATTTAATGGATGTTTTGGCGGGCTTTTCAGGACGCGCCAATGCACCGATGGATCAATTGGCGAAGTTATGTGGCTTTCCTGGTAAATTAGGTATGGATGGTTCACAAGTCTGGCCAGCATGGCAAGCGGGTCAGCAAGATGAAGTGCGAGCTTATTGTGAAACCGATGTGGTGAATACATGGTTATTGTATTGCCGTTATCGCTTAATCAAGGGTGAATTAGATCTTCACGCATATGAGGCGGAAGTTGAATTGGTGCGTGATAGCTTACGTCAACAAGAGGCGCCACACTGGCAAGAATATATGGCGACCTGGGATGCCGAGAATCTCGATGGCTTAAATGAAAGCATTTAACAATGATTGAAAGCCAGTGAAATAATTAGCCTAATTCACGAAATAGATTTGTAACCACCTCTGCTTAATAATACTCCTAACGAAAAACGAATTGATTACATAAGGAGTTATCAATGAAAAAGCAAGGTCATCTAAAAAGTATTGTTGCAGCATCTATTCTTGCTCTTGGTGTAGCTTCTGTTGCACAAGCACAGCCTGCACAAGGTCAAGGTTCACAAGCTCAACAAGGTCAAATGCAACGCTCTATGAAGGGCGGCCCAGGAATGGGTGCAGGCCCTATGAGTATCGTAAGTCCACGTATTATTGAGGACTTGAATCTAACGGATGCGCAGAAAGCACAGTACAAAGCCATTGATGATTTCCAAAAAGAAGTCATGACTAAGCGTAAAGAAGGCTTTACTAAGCTTAATGACTTACGTGCTAAGCAGATGGAATCAGGTTCCTTAGACTTAGAAGCGCTATTTGCTGCGGATAATGTTGAACGTGCTCAAGCAATGAAAGATCATCAAGAGTTTCAGACTAAGGTTTTAGATTTCTGGAAAACTCTAGATACGGATCAGAAAGCTAAAGTCAGTGAAGCGTTTACCGCTAAGCAAGAACGTATGAGCAAGCGCATGCAAAATAAGCAAGGTAAGCAACAAGGTCCTCGTGATGGTAGCGGTCCGCGTGCCCAGCAACCACAAACAAATTAATCGTTTGTCTAGTTCATTTTAGTTTAAAGTAGTTTTTTAGTAGTATTAGTAGTTTTTTCCTCTCCCTGTTTGCCCCAGTTATGATGACTGGGGCTTTTTTTTGCATGTTTCTTACTGTATTTCTCAGCGGAGTACAATAGATTGCAGATTTTCTAATGCCAAGCCATTAAAATAGCGACTTATATTTCTCTGCTATGGAAAGCGATAATGTCTGAAGTTTTTTCTATTGAATCAATTGATAATGAAGCACGTGGGATTGCTCATCGTGATGGTAAAGCGATTTTTGTGCAAGGTGCTTTGCCGGGGGAGCTTGTTGAAGCCAATATTATTCGCAAAAAACCTTCCTATGAAATTGCTCGAACTGAGAAAATAATTCGTCAGTCATTTATGCGTGTCAAACCGAAATGCCCAAATTATGGCGTATGTGGTGGCTGCGCCATGCAACATTTAGAACCGACAGCACAAGTTGCAGTCAAGCAACGCACCTTAGAAGATAATTTCAAACATATTGCTCGCTTAACAATTCCTCATGTCTTACCAGCGATTCATGGACCTACCTGGGGTTATCGTTTCCGTGCACGTTTATCTGTGCGTTATGTACGTAAGAAAGATTCTGTGCTCGTTGGTTTTCGTGAACGCAAAGGCAGTTATGTGGCAGATATGCATGAATGCTTGGTTTTACCGCCTAAGGTGTCGAATCTTCTAACGCCGCTGCGAGAGTTTATTGCTGACTTGAGCATTAAAGAAGAAATACCGCAAATTGAAGTCGCGATGGGAGACGAAGAACTCGTCCTGTGTTTGCGTCATATGAAACCATTTAGCGCGGAAGATAAAGAGAA
>CAYFVY010000030.1:15513-18305 GCA_964346715.1 uncultured Pelistega sp.
TCGTTGCAAATAACAGAATGATTTATGACAGTTTAAATAAGTACTTGACTTAAAAATTCTGGGTTAGCACTCTTAGACTACGTTATAATAGACGCGTTTTTGGTTACTTTTTGTTTTATTGTTATGTCGAATGCAACACCTGTTGCCCGTACACCAATGCATGAGCGCAAACTACAGATTAATTCGTTTGTGCGTGAGGATGGTTTGTGGGATTTAGAAGCAAGCCTTCTTGACGTTAAGGCGTATGATTTTGTCAAGTTAAGTGGTAAAACTCATGTGGCTGGCACACCTGTGCATGATATGTTGATTTGTGTCACGGTTACCGAAGAAGGTGAGATCGTTGAGGCGAAAGTGAAATATGGTGCTGCGCCTTATAATGACACCTGTTTTGCTATTGAAAGCGCTTATAATGCTTTAGTCGGTATGCACTTATTACGTGGTTTCCGTAATGCTGTGCGCGAGCGTTTTGCACGTGTTGAGGGCTGTACGCATATGTCTGAGCTGGCGGTATTATTGCCAACAGTCTTTGTACAGAGCTTGGCCAATCGACGTAATCAAAAACGAACAGAGACCCAGGGTAAGCGACCATTCCAGTTAGAAGGCTGCCATGCATTACGCTTGGATTCGCCAGCTGTGAAAGAATTCTTCCCTCAATGGTATCAAGCCAAATCGGCGAATGATAGTTAATTTGTTCCTTACAGACGTAGGGTTTTTTAGTCACTTCTTATAGGTTATATATGAAGATTCATGAGTATCAAGGCAAAGAGCTTCTAAAGAAGTTTGGCGTAACGGTTCCACGCGGCATTCCAGCGTTCTCAGTTGAAGAAGCTATTAAAGCTGCTGAAGAGTTAGGTGGACCAGTATGGGTTGTTAAGGCCCAAATCCACGCAGGTGGCCGCGGTAAAGGCGGTGGTGTTAAAGTTGCTAAGTCTATGGATGAAGTTCGTCAATACGCGAATGATATTTTAGGCATGCAATTGGTGACTCATCAGACCGGTCCTGAAGGCCAGAAAGTTCGTCGTCTTCTTATTGAAGAAGGTGCGGACATCAAGAAAGAATACTACCTAAGTGTTGTGATTGACCGTTTAAGCCAACGCATCTGCGTAATGGGCTCTAGCGAAGGTGGTATGGATATTGAAGAGGTTGCTGCAGCAACTCCTGAGAAAATCCTTAAAGTATTTGTAGATCCAGCAACTGGTTTAACACGTGAAGAAGCAGAAGAACTAGCACGTGGTATCGAAATTCCTGAAGCTTCAGTAGCGAAAGCAGCTGAAGAGTTTATTAAACTGTACAAGTGTTTCTGGGAAACTGACGCTGACTTAGCGGAAATCAACCCATTGGTTGTAACAGGTTCTGGCGATATTATCGCCCTTGATGCTAAGTTCAACTTCGATTCTAACGCGTTATACCGTCAACCAGAAATCGTTGCCTTCCGTGACTTAGACGAAGAAGATCCACGCGAAATCGAAGCTTCTAAATTTGATCTAGCTTACATCCAATTAGACGGCAATATCGGTTGCTTAGTTAACGGTGCAGGTTTAGCGATGGCAACTATGGACACCATTAAATTGTTCGGTGGTGAGCCAGCTAACTTCCTTGACGTCGGTGGTGGTGCAACTGCTGAGAAAGTAACTGAAGCCTTCAAATTGATGCTTAAGAGCGATGATGTTAAAGCCATCTTGGTCAATATCTTCGGCGGTATTATGCGTTGCGACGTGATTGCTGAGGGCGTAATTACAGCTTCTCGTGCTGTAAACTTGAAAGTGCCTCTAGTGGTTCGTATGAAAGGTACTAACGAAGATCTCGGCAAACAAATGCTGAAAGATTCTGGTTTGCCAATCATTAGTGCTGACTCTATGGCTGAAGCTGCAACTAAAGTTGTTGCTGCTGTTAAGTAAGGAATTGTAATGTCTATTCTGATCAATAAAGATACAAAAATTATCACGCAAGGTATTACTGGTAAAACAGGTCAGTACCACACACGTATTTGCCGCGAGTACGGTAATGGTAAAAACTGCTACGTAGCAGGTGTAAACCCAAAACGTGCGGGTGAAGACTTTGAAGGTGTGCCAATTTACGCAACCGTTAAAGAAGCGAAAGAAGCAACTGGCGCGACAGTTTCAGTTGTGTATGTTCCACCAGCAGGTGCAGCAGCAGCAATCTGGGAAGCCGTTGAAGCAGACCTCGATTTAGTGGTTTGTATTACTGAAGGTATTCCTGTCCGTGATATGTTAGAAGTACGTAACCGTATGCGTGCTGAAAACCGTAAGACACTATTATTAGGTCCTAACTGCCCAGGTTTAACGATTCCTGACGAAGTTAAGATTGGTATTATGCCAGGTCATATTCACCGCCCAGGTCGTATCGGTGTGGTTAGCCGCTCTGGTACATTGACATACGAAGCAGTTGCTCAATTAACTGAGTTAGGCTTAGGTCAATCTGCAGCAGTTGGTATTGGTGGTGACCCAATTAACGGTCTAAAACACATTGACGTATTGAAAATGTTCAATGATGACCCGAACACTGACGCCGTTGTTATGATTGGTGAAATTGGTGGTCCAGATGAAGTTATCGCCGCTGAATGGGCTAAAGACAATATGACTAAGCCTATCGTTGGCTTTATCGCTGGTGTTACAGCGCCTCCAGGAAAGCGTATGGGTCACGCAGGTGCCTTGATTTCTGGTGGTGATGATACCGCTGATGCGAAATTAAAAGTCATGGAAGCTTGCGGTATTAAAACTACACGCGATCCATCTGAAATGGGTAAATTACTTAAATCAATTCTCTAATTG
>CAYFVY010000031.1:0-18031 GCA_964346715.1 uncultured Pelistega sp.
TCCGAGTCGTACTCATTCATCTGGCAACCAAAAGTTTTGATATAAAGCTTCTTGGCCGATTCTGGTAGTTCAACTGGAGCGCCTAGTGAGGCAGGGTTGGTGTTTGGCTCAACGGCCACAGCGCCTGGGCGCTTAATAGATGTTTCTTGCATAATGGGTACCGTAGCGGGTTTGAGCCCGGGGGTAAAAGTGTAAAAGGACACATTTTACTCTTTTTTATATCCACAGTTAAGCTAGCCCATTGTTTTTAAATAAAAAAATCCCTCGTTTTGCTGATGCTCCTATGATGTGAGCAAAAACCGTAACGAGGGAAGTTTGCTTGCTGAAAGACGTGCTTTCAAAAAGTCTTGATTGAAAATGCTGCTTAGCCTTCCATGAGTTCAGCTGCAGGATCTTCTTTCTTCGGTGCTTTCACCATATCTTCACGCTTAATGCCTAACCACATGGCGATGGATGAAGCCACGAATACGGATGAGTAAATACCAAACCAAATACCGATAGTCAGAGCCAAGGCGAAATAGTGTAGGCTTGGACCACCAAAGAACAACATGGCTAAAACCATCATCTGGGTTGAGCCATGGGTAATGATGGTGCGTGAGATGGTCTGCGTGATAGAGCTATTGATGACTTCGACTACGCTTGACTTACGTTGCTTACGGAAGTTCTCACGGATACGGTCCATAATCACGACCGATTCGTTGACCGAGTAACCTAAGACGGCTAGCACACCAGCAAGCACCGGTAGGGAGAATTCCCATTGGAAAAAGGCAAAGAAGCCAAGAATAATCACCACGTCATGCAGGTTGGCTACGACACCGGCAATTGCAAATTTCCATTCAAAGCGGAAAGCGAGGTAGAGACAGATGCCCAGAACTACGAAGATAAAGGCATTTAGACCATTTTGGTAAAGTTCATTACCAATCTGTGGTCCCACAAACTCAACGCGAGTTAAGCTAACTCCTTCGTCATAAGACTGAAGTGCTTTTAAGATGTCTTCACTCTGCTGTGCTGAAGATTTGCCCTCTTGGATAGGGAGGCGAATCATCACGTCTTGTGAGGTACCAAAGTTCTGCACTTGGAAGTCTTTGTAGCCTAATTCGCTAATCGCTTGACGGGTGTGTTCGATGTTCGCTGTCTGAGCATATTTGGCTTCAATAACGGTACCGCCAGTAAATTCAACAGAGAGGTTAAAACCACGCGTTGCGATAAAGAAAACCGCCAGGATGAAGGTAACTAGACTGATCAAATTAAAGATCAGCGAGTACTTCATAAAGGGGATGGTTTTACGGATTCTAAATAATTCCATGTTTCTTTCCTAAGTGCCTAGCCACCTAGTTGCGCTAGGCACTCCTATTAATGATTAGTCTTTGCTGTCAGTGGTATCAGGTTTCCAGATGGTACCGATTGCCAATGCTTTAAGTTTCTTACGACCGCCGTACCACAGATTCACTAAGGCACGTACACCGACGACCGAAGAGAACATGGATGTCAAAATACCTAAGCAGTGCACTACGGCGAAACCACGGATTGGGCCAGGGCCACTGAAAGCCAGCAGCGCGACGCCGACGATTAAAGAGGTTAAGTTTGAGTCAAGAATGGTGCCCCATGCCTTGTCGAAACCAATATTAATCGCTTGTTGTGGTGTGGCACCGCCGCGTAGCTCTTCACGAATACGTTCATTAATCAGTACGTTAGCGTCAATCGCCATACCAAGAGTCAGCGCAATCGCCGCAATACCCGGTAAGGTTAAGGTTGCTTGCAGGATAGATAGCAATGCAAGTAATAAGACCACGTTGAAAGTCAAGCCAATTGTTGAGAACACGCCAAACAGATGGTAGTAAACTATCATAAAGATAGAGATTGCTAAGAAACCATAGAGGGTTGAATTAAAACCTTGTTTAATGTTTTGCTCACCCAAGCTTGGACCGATCGTACGCTCTTCAATAATACTCATAGGGGCTGCAAGTGAACCAGCACGCAGTAGCAAAGCAATGTCAGCAGCCTCGGTTGGGCTCATTGAGCCTGAAATTTCCACTTGACCGTTAGGGATTTCAGAGCGAATTACGGGTGCTGTAACGACTTGGCCACGGTTGTTTTCAAATAACACAATGGCCATGCGCTTACCGATATTATCGCGTGTGATATCACGGAAAATACGTGAACCCTTATTGTCTAAGGTAAGGTTGACGGTTGGTTGCTGTGTTTGTTGGTTGCGACCTGATTGCGCATTTTCTAAATTCTCACCAGTGAGCATCACTTGGCGGCGCAATAGAATCTGACGACCATCTGAGTCTTGAAAAGCTTCTAAACCAAATGGTACGGTGCCTGCAGCGAGAGCTGTAATGGCTGCTGGTGAGTCATCAACCATGCGCAATTGCAAGGTAGCCGTACGACCAAGAATGTCTTTCGCTTTGGCCACGTCTTGCACACCAGGTAGTTGTACAACGATACGGTCGCTACCTTGTTGTTGAATAACGGGCTCGGCAACACCAAGCTCGTTAATACGATTATGTAGGGTAACGATATTTTGCTTAAGAGCTGTATCTTGAACACGATTAATTTCGGTTGGGCTAATAGCGCTTACTAGAACAAATTTACCGCCTTCAGAACGTACTTGGGAGCTCAACTCTGGTAAGCGGGTTCTTAGTAAATCATCGGCTTTTTCAGCGGTGTCTTGAGAAGCAAAGCTAGAAACAATCGTAGAGCCAGACTTGTTAACGCTTTCAGCGTCGAGTTTGTTGTCACGTAATAAAGTACGAACTTCGTTAGCCATCGATTCATAGCGCAAATCTAAGGCGCCACGCATATCAACTTGTAACAAGAAGTGAACCCCACCACGTAAGTCAAGGCCTAAGAACATGGGGTGTGCATTTAAGGCTGCCAACCAATCAGGTGAGCCTGAAAGTAAGTTTAAAGCGACCACATAATCTGGCTCAGCAGGATTTGTGTTCAAGGCCTTTTCAATGATGTCTTTGGCCTTAAGTTGTGTATCGGGGGTGTCAAAACGCACGCGCACCGTACCAACAGGACCATTCATGCTAAAGAAAGAGCCAGTATAGGGGATGTTATTTTGCTTAAGAATATCTTCAACACGTGTTAGGGTCGTTTGGTCTACTTTGCGTGCAACATTGGCGCTTGAGACTTGTACCGCAACAGATTCACCGTAGAAGTTGGGCAGTGTATAGATGATGCCGAAAATGAGGGCAGCAAGGACAATTAAATATTTCCAGAGGGGATAGCGGTTCATGCCTAGCCGTATAATAGAAAGTTAAACAAAGCCAGTTGCTACTTGAGGTAGCGAGTATCCTGGCTCGAGGGGATAAGAACTATATTAGGCGCTAAAGTTTGGCCGCTTGATAATAATGCAAGCCCAGCGTCTTATGGATGCGCTAGGCTGCTTCAGAGTGCGTGCCAGAACGATTAGCGAGTTCCTTGCTTATAGATCTTTAATCGTGCCTTTTGGCAATACAGCAGTAACCGCTGTACGTTGGCATAGTACTTCAACAGATTTTAGGTCTTGTTTAGCAACTTCGATAGCAATATAGTTATCAGTTACACGAGTTACTTTACCGAGTAGACCGCCAGCAGTAATCACTTCAGTGCCTACTTCAAGCGCTTGTACCATGGCGCGGTGTTCTTTTTGGCGTTTCATTTGTGGGCGAATCATCAAGAAGTACAGCACCACAAACATAATCAGGATAGGTAGTAAACCACCGATAGTGCCCATTGCGCCATCTGCGCCAGCGGCTTGTGCTAAGGCTACTTGAGATAATTGAGTAAATGACATGTGTAGAAACTCCAAATGTATAATCGTAAAAAACTAGTTTTATATTGTAGCGTGTAAATTATCGCATGTAAGTAGAGAACGGATAGATTTATTCAATTCCTTGTGCGCGGTCTCTCGCAAACTGTTCTTGCCACTGGGCAAAACGCTTCTCTTCAATCGCCTCACGCATTTCTTTCATTATTTGTAAGTAAAAGGCGAGGTTGTGCAAGGTATTTAAGCGTGCACCCGTGATTTCATTGGCTTTTTGCATATGATGTAGATAAGCACGAGAGAAATGGCGACACGTGTGGCAATGACAGCTTGGGTCGAGTGGACGCGTATCGTCCTTATAGCGAGCATTGCGGATTTTAACATCGCCAAAGCGGGTAAATAACCAACCATTACGGGCGTTACGTGTGGGCATGACACAATCAAACATATCTACGCCTTGAGAGACACCATAAACTAAGTCTTCGGGTGTACCAACTCCCATTAAATAGCGCGGGGCGTCCTCAGGTAGTTGGTGAGCGATATGCTCGAGAATACGCTCCATATCTTCTTTAGGCTCACCGACTGATAAACCGCCGATAGCATAACCATGAAAGCCAATCTCACGTAAACCGGCTAAAGACTCATCACGTAAGTCTTCAAACATGCCGCCTTGGACAATACCAAAAAGGGCGTTAGGGTTTTCTAATTGATTAAAGCTATCTTTCGAGCGCTTAGCCCAGCGTAAAGACATACGCATGGATTTGGCGGCTTCCTCACGAGTTGCAGGGCGATCGCCAATTTTATATGGGGTGCACTCGTCAAAGACCATCACAATGTCTGAATTAAGCGAGCGTTGGATACGCATGGATTCTTCGGGCGTAAGAAAGAGCTTGGCACCATTAATTGGGGAAGAGAACTTGACGCCTTCTTCAGTGACTTTACTGCCTAAGCCACTTAAGCTAAAGACTTGGAAGCCACCCGAGTCAGTAAGAATAGGTTGATCCCACTGCATAAAGTCGTGTAAGCCATTATGCTTTTCGATAATTTCACAACCAGGACGCAACCAGAGATGGAAGGTATTGCCCAAGATGACTTGTGAGCCGATTTCTTTTAGCTCATGGGGTAACATGGCCTTCACACTGCCATACGTGCCAACGGGCATAAACATAGGCGTTTGCACGGTGCCATGATTAAGTGTCATGCTTGCACGACGTGCTTTGCCTTCGGTATTGAGTAATTTAAAAGATAATCCAGACATAAATAATTATTAAAATTTAGGTTCAATGAGCATGGCGTCGCCATAACTAAAGAAACGGTATTGTTGGGCAATTGCATGCGCATAGCTTTGCTGTAGTCGCTTAATGCCAATTAAGGCTGAGACCAACATAAGCAAGGTAGACTGAGGCAAATGGAAATTGGTGAGTAAGCCGTCCACCACCCTGAACTCATAGCCTGGTGTAATAAAAAGACGCGTATCACCTTGATGGGCAATAGGGATACGCTGGCCATCTAAGGTACCACCTTGTGCAGCGGCTGATTCCAAGGCACGTACGCTAGTTGTACCAACTGCCCAGACACGTCCACCCGCGGCACGACAAGCGGCAATGGCTTGGCTTGTGGCTTCACTAAGCTCATACCATTCGGCATGCATAATATGATCTTGAATCTTATCCACACGCACCGGCTGAAACGTACCTGCGCCAACATGCAAGGTCACAAAAGCAGTTTTAATCCCTTGTGCATGCAATAGATCCAGCATCGCTTGGTCAAAGTGTAAGCCCGCTGTTGGTGCAGCTACAGCACCTTCTGTTTGGGCATAGACAGTCTGGTAGCGTTGTTCATCTTCACTATCTGCGCTATGTTCAATATAAGGAGGCAGGGGTGTTGCTCCAAACTGCTCTAAGAGACTCAGTACCTCACCTTCAAAGCGAACATCAAATAAGTCTTCATGTCGTCCTAGCACGATCGCTTTAGCATGTTCAGCAAAAATTAGCTCAGTGCCAGGTTTTGGTGATTTGCTTGACTTAATATGCATGAGTACGCGATTCGGCTCGGTAATGCGCTCGACTAAGCCTTCAATTTTGCCACCTGAGGCTTTTTGCCCCAGTAAACGCGCCTTAATTACCTTGGTATTATTGAAAACCAATAGATCATGCGGGCGTAAAAACTGGGGTAAGTCAATAAACATCTGATCGCTCAAGGTACCGTCAGCACGTAAGCAAAGCAAGCGACTCTGGTTACGTTTTTCAGCAGGTTTTTGAGCAATTAATTCGGGTGGTAGATGATAGTCGAAATCAGCTAAGCTGAGCGTGGGGTCGATCATGAAAAATACTTTAAAAGCCTAAATTTAGGCACAGAGAAAAACTCTATTATAAACCGCTTTTTTTCTTGTTTAAGGGGAGGCGTGGTGATTTTGTAATCACTTGATATTCTTACTGAATAAAACAGCTCTGTGCTGCTTAAAGGGGTGGTTTTTTGATAGTATAGAGGCGTTTATTGAAAAGCGCATATAAGGCGCTCTATCTACATCATATCGGAGTTACCATGGCGGTCCATGAAATCAATCACCCCCTTATTAAGCACAAGATGGGTATTATGCGCAATATTGAACTCAGCACCAAAAGTTTTCGAGAGCTAGCGCAAGAAATTACAACCTTATTGACGTATGAGGCAAGTAAGGATTTCCTCTTAGAGGATACGGTTGTACAAGGGTGGAATGGACCTGTCACTGTGCAGAAAATTGCAGGCAAAAAAGTGACCGTCGTGCCAATTTTACGTGCGGGTATTGGTATGCTGGATGGTGTGTTGACCCTGATACCGGGCGCTAAGGTAAGTGCTGTTGGGATTGCCCGTAACGAGGAAACTCTAGAAGCGGATACCTATTTAAAGCGATTAGTTGGTGAGATTGACCAACGCTTAGCCTTGATTATTGATCCTATGTTGGCGACTGGTGGCTCTATGGTGGCGACTATCGATATGCTGAAGGCTTCGGGTTGTAAAGAAATTCGTGCCTTAACCTTGGTTGCAGCCCCTGAAGGGATTGCCAAAGTTAATGCAGCGCATCCAGATGTGACTATTTATACGGCATCAATTGATGAGCGCTTAAATGAGAACGGCTATATTTTGCCAGGCCTAGGTGATGCGGGTGACCGTATTTTTGGTACGCACCAGAAAGAAGACTAGTTTTTAGTTTCATTTATATTTTAACTGATATGTAAAAACGTTGTAATCCTTATCCGTTCTGCTCTTTTCGATATATTAATAGTTGAAAAAAATTGTAAAAACCTTATTGAGCTTACTAAAAAGGCCTTAATATGGTTTTTAAGCATCCCACGGGATTGCAGATTATTTTTAACGTAAGGAGTAATTATTATGCCAACACGTAAGACAACTGAAGAAGAGTTATTAGAGCATCTACGCGCAACTGTTAAAGAAGCCGAAGAATTATTGAACGAGGCTTCTCAGGTTGGTGCGGATAAGGCTGAGGAGTTACGTTCACGCGCTAAAGCAGCTCTTGAGTCCGTACAAAATAGTTTCCAGCACCAGAAAGAAGAGGTGTTGCAACGTGGCAAGGAAGCAGCTGATGTTGCCGATGCCTATGTTCATGATAATCCATGGCGTACTATTGGTGCGGTAAGTGCTGTCGCCTTATTGCTAGGTATTATTATTGGTCGCAAATAAGTTTTCTTGCGTACAATAAAACCACTATTGAAAGACTGAGGCAATATGAGTATCCGAAATGATCTTTCTCGATTCGTCAGCAGTTTCTTGACGCTAGGCAGTACACGCGCCAAATTATTCGCGCTTGAATTAGCCGATGAAAAACAACGCTGGATTAACGTTATCGTCTTAGCGGTTCTCGTGTTGTTATTCGCTCTACTGGGGCTAATTATGGCCTCAGTAGCAGTGACTTTGTTTTTCTGGGACACTGAATATCGTTGGTGGGCCTTGTTTGGCGTGACTGCTTTTCATTTCCTAGCGGCTTTGATTGCTTACTTTATGTTGAGCTCATCTAGTCGCGGAGCTGGGGAAGCATTTGCAAATACGCGAGCTACCTTATGCGCTGATATTGAGCGCTTTAGTCGAGCGAGTGAGCAGGATTGGAAGGCAGGCGATGGTTCTGGCTTGATGCCAGTAAACGTCACTGATCTGAACAATATTGACACAAGCACTCTTCAGGATAAGCAGGGAGGCGCGTCATGAGTCCTCAACGAGAATTGGAAAAAAAAGCGTTAATGGCTAAGGCTGAGATTGAGCGTCAGACGGTTTATTTGCAATGGCAAAAACTCAAGAACTCAAGTCGTCCTGAGGCCTTGAAGTCTGAGCTTGTTCAATTAGGTACGGATAAATTAGTTCAGGCGTTGCCGAATGCTGCGGGTGTTTTCTCTTTATTAGAGAAATATCCCTATCTTAGCGTGCGCGTGGCGAAGACTTTATTGTCTTTAACCACGTCACGTCATCGTCTGATTAAACCTATTGCTATTGGCTTGGCTTCTTGGTTTATTGCTAAGCGATTTAGCAAACAAGATATAGGACCTAAATAAGATCTATGTATCGAATTAGACTCTGGTAGTAATAAAGAAAACGGCATTCTTATTCAATGGGAATGCCGTTTTTGATAGAACTATGCTCGGTTTCGTATGCAGGCCTATGTCTTATAAACCTAGGTCTTGCCAGATTTCATCAACACGAGTTTTAACAGCGGGATCCATCACAATAGGGATGCCCCATTCACGATTGGTTTCACCTGGCCACTTATTGGTGGCGTCTAAACCCATCTTGCCGCCCAGTCCTGAAACGGGTGAGGCAAAATCAAGATAGTCGATTGGTGTATTTTCAACTAAGACAGTATCACGCACCGGATCCATGCGCGTCGTCATGGCCCAAATGACCTCTTTCCAGTCGCGGGTGTTGATATCTTCATCCACCACGACGATAAATTTCGTGTACATGAATTGACGCAGAATACTCCAGACTCCAAACATAATGCGCTTGGCATGCCCAGCATATTGCTTGCGAATTGAGACGACGGCAAGTCGATAACTACAACCTTCGGGGGGTAAATAGAAGTCGACAATTTCAGGTAATTGTTTACGCAAAAGTGGTACAAAAACCTCATTCAATGCTACCCCGAGAACTGCTGGCTCATCAGGTGGTTTGCCTGTGTAGGTGCTGTGATAGATGGGGTTCTTGCGCATCGTAATGCGGGTCACCGTAAATACAGGGAACCAGTCCTGTTCATTGTAATAACCCGTATGGTCACCATAAGGTCCTTCTAGTGCCATCTCATATTCTTGGCTAGCAGGAGGGTTCATGCCTTCGGGAACTGTTGGTTTAATCGCATCAGGATGGTTAGACGGCAAGATATAACCTTCAAGGACAATCTCGGCTGAAGCAGGTACGCTTAAATCACTCCCGATCGCTTTGACCAATTCTGTACGTGAACCGCGTAATAAACCAGCAAACTGGTATTCAGATAAGCTATCAGGCACAGGTGTAACGGCACCTAAGATAGTGGCTGGGTCGGCTCCGAGTGCAACGGCAATTGGGAAAGGCTTGCCAGGATTGGCTAAGCAGTGATCACGAAAGTCCAAAGCGCCACCACGATGGGATAACCAACGCATAATCAATTTATTGTGGCCAATTAATTGTTGGCGGTAGATGCCTAAGTTCTGTCGTTTAGCATTAGGCCCGCGGGTAATGACGAGACCCCAAGTGATTAAGGGAGCCACATCACCAGGCCAACAGCCCTGGATAGGCAGCTGGTTTAGATCGACTTGATCACCCTCTAAGACAATTTCTTGGCACGGTGCGCTACGTACGGTTTTCGCTTGCATATCCCATAGCGCAGACTTAAGCATACCGATTTTACTAAAAGCGTCTTTTAAGTTGCTAGGTGCCTCAGGTTCTTTCAAAGCCGCAAGCAGTTCTCCCACTTCTTTTAAGGCAGAAATATCTTCAGCGCCCATACCCCATGCCACACGTTCTGGCGTGCCAAAGAGATTGCTCAGTACTGGCATGCTGGCTTTTTGACCATTATGCTGGGCATTAGTAAACAGGAGAGCAGGTCCACCTTGTTGTAAGACACGATCGCTGATTTCGGTCATTTCAAGGTGAGTAGATACAGCAGCGTCAATGCGTTTAAACTGTTTTTTTTGTTCGAGTTGTGCGATAAAGTCGCGTAAATCCTTGTATTTCACACTAGGCCCCCGGATTGAATAGTGTTCCTATTATAGGGGAAATAAGCGCGTAAAAATTCTAAATTTGAGCTAGCTATTCAGGTGCATTAGAAAATAAGGGATAATAGATTGAATATTGAACACGAGAAATGGGATTTATGGTTGCGAAGCCTTTTAGCTATGCCACTAAGGCCTTAGCTATCTTCTTAAATTTTATTCATCTAGCGGTCATTTACTTAGGTATTGTGGCCCTAGTGGGTGTGATCGCCATTTTTGTCTTGCCTTCAGCAAAAGAGCAAGCGATATTGGTGCGTAACGCTGTGATGGATACCTTGGTGCCAGAAGAGCATTTACTGAGCAATCAAGATCTCTTACAGATTTTGGGGCTAGGTAATGATGGTGACAATAGCCAGAATCTTGCGCATCGTTTAAGGCTTGAACGCAATCCTGTGCAGACTGTAGAGTCAACTAGTCCTAGTCGTACGACTGTTGAGACCGCTAATGAGGCAGAGACAGCAGCGGATTCGGATGATGGCCTGAGTTTACACAGTAGTACCGAAGAAGCCGTACAAGATAGCGCTTTCTTTGATGGTTTCGCTTCAGCCTCACGCTTTAAGATTAAAGGGGTTCCGCAAGATAAAGCCTTAGCTATGCGTGAGTATCTATCGCGTAAGTTTCGTGTGGCACGTGATGTAACTGGTGTATTGATCCATATTGCCTATGAAGAGGCTGAGAAGAAACAGCTCGATCCGCTACTCGTCCTAGGGGTGATTGCGATTGAGTCACGTTATAACCCTTTTGCCGAGAGTAGCGTAGGGGCTCAAGGCCTGATGCAGGTAATGACGCGGGTGCATCGTGATAAATTTGAGCCAATTTCAGCAAGTGAATACGTTGCTCTTAACCCTATTGCTAACATTATTGTGGGCACCCAAATTCTGCATGATTGTATTAAGCGTCGTGGTTCAGTGGATGCTGGCTTAGGTTGTTATGTGGGTGCTACAGGACCTAATGATGGTGGCTATGCAGAGAAGGTACAAGCCGAGCGAAAACGCATTGCATTAGAATCACGTATCCCGCTCGGAATTAATTTAGGGCAATATCGCTAAACCTGATATCTGCCTTATCTGGTGCGGGCTTATATCTGGCTCAAGCTTAAATTGGACTCTGGAGCGAACAGACTTTTTGCCTAGGCAAGACGCCTATCTTATTTAATCGTTTTGTGAGCTTCCTTTGTAGTTCATTAAGAAATTCTCTAAGCGCTCAATGGCTTCTTTAATACGATCTAAACCTGTTGAATAAGAGATGCGAATCGTATGATTGGCAAATGCAGGGCCAAAATCTAAACCAGGTGTGACTACCACGCCAGTTTCGCGTAATAGGCGCTGAGAAAACTCCATACTGTCATTGGAGTAGTGACTAATATCGGCGTAGATGTAGAAGGCACCCTCAGGTATGACGGGGACATGTAATTTGAGGCGCTCTAATTCTTTAAGTAAGTAGTCACGACGTTCTTTGAAGGCGAGACGACGAGCGCGATAGACTTCCATTGCTTCCTCAGCAAAGCAGCTAATCGCAGCATGTTGAGCTAAGGTTGGAGGACAGATATTTAAGCTGGCACTTAAGTTTTCAATCTTAGGGACAAAATACGTTGGCGCAATCATCCAGCCTAGGCGCCACCCAGTCATATTGAAAAATTTCGAGAAGCTATTGATCACGATGATATCGGGATCTATCGTTAAGCCTGATTCTGCTGGGCCGTCATAGCTTAAGCCAATATAAATCTCATCCAAAATAACAAAGCCGCCTTTGGATTTGACTAAGCTGATGATCTTAGTGAGTTCTTCTTTAGTAATTGTCGTGCCAGTGGGATTACTAGGAGAAGCAATAAGAATGCCACGAGTTTTTTCACCCCAGTTGGCTGCGATTTTATCGGCGGATAATTGGAAGCGTTCTTCCGCAGTGGTTGGAATTAACTTAGTCGTTGCGCCGGCACATAAGATAAAGTTGTAATTCGCTGGGTAATATGGGTCTGGCATAATGATTTCATCGCCAGGGTTGAGCAGGCTCATGCAGGCTAGCAGTAAGGCACCTGAGCCGCCCGTGGTGATAATCACTTGCTCATACGTAATTGGAGCCCCAAACTCTTGTTTATAGTAATCCGCAATACTCATTCTTAATTGTGTCAGGCCAAGCGTTGGGCTATAGCCACTTAGGCCGGCCTGAGCAGCGTGCTGCAGGGTCTCGACAACAATCGGTGGTGCAGTAAAGTCTGGCTCTCCAATACCTAAGCCAATAATATCCTGGCCTGACTCTTTGAGTAAGCGAGCTTGTTTGGTAATTTCTAAAGCTTGAAAAGTTACCGTCTGATCGAGGCGATTTGAGGCTTGTAGCATGGTGATTACACAGTAGTTGAGGGTATTAGTCAATTTTAGACCTTCATCATAAACTTTAATCGTTATTAATGCAAAGCCGTTAAAATTAATGGCAATTTAGTAATTCTTTATGGTCATAGTCAAGGGTTCTCTTTATGGACAGGCGTTCGTTTATGCAGTTTGGTCGGGCGGCAGTATTGCCAACTTCGACTTGGGAAACTTTTTGTCAGCGCGTACAAAGAAGTGTTAGAGCACAAGTCAGGCAGCTTAAAGAACATGAGCAAGGTTCAGTGGCGGAGGTAACGATTGAACGAGCTGGGGACAGTAAGCATATTCTCGCCTTATGCCGTGAATACCATGTTTCCATGATCTTGGCTGGTAGTGCGCCTACTAATTCTCTGTTTGGTCGGGATTGCTTAATCGTGCACTTGGGGCACGGCTTGCGTGAAATTGAAGATATCGGTGAGCAGGCGTGTTTAGCCCAAGCAGGAGTCTTAGTAGGACAGCTGTACTCGCGTGGTTATAAGCAATTTGCTCGTGTCCCTGGTTACTTGACGATTGCCCAATGGTTAGCGAATCCTGACTATCATGACACACGCCCGTATCACAGTTTTTTAAGTGGTGTAGAGCGCATTCATGCCTTATTTAGCGATGAGTCTGAGGCGGTATTGGGTGACTTTGGGGTTGATGATACAGCCGCCTTATCCGTACCGATGTTAAATCGCGCGATCCCTAATGCCTTCGAGTTGTTACGCGAAGATCAAGTGGAGAAGCAGCTTGAGCAAGAGGTTTGGCCTTACGCTTATCGCCTAGATGCCTTAAAGAAAAAACGGGTAGAAGTGAACTTGGCGCGCCTTTTTTTAGGTCATAAAGCTAGCCTTATTTGGGTGCAGTCTGCCTTGATTCGTAAAATGCCTGATGATTTCTTGCGTTTACCTAGTGATATTGAATGGCCCGACCCAAGTTTAGATTTAAGTGTCAGTTTAGATCATGTGCAAGGGCGCATAAAAGGGATCCTCGATAGTGAGGGAGTATTTCTTTATGAGGATGAATGGCGTCCTTAAAATGACGTTTGAAAGCCCAGGGCAAATCTAGCCATTGACTCATGATATGGTGTACAGTATTAGAAATTTTTTCGTTTAATTGTTTACTTCGTTTAGAACCTATTTCAGGAATAAAAATATGGATGAGACCTTACGCCAGGCGGCATTGGAATATCATAAGTCTGGTCGTCCAGGCAAAATTGCCGTTACCCCCACTAAGCAACTATCTAACCAGCGTGACTTAGCTTTAGCCTATTCACCTGGCGTAGCGGCAGCATGTGAAGAAATTGTTAAAGACCCAGCGAATGCTGTGCAATATACTTCACGTGGTAATTTAGTTGGCGTTATTACTAACGGTACAGCGGTACTTGGCTTAGGTAATATTGGTGCGCTAGCCTCTAAGCCGGTGATGGAAGGTAAGGCCGTTTTATTTAAGAAGTTTGCAGGTATTGATGTATTCGATATCGAAATTAATGAAAGTGACCCAGAGAAACTGGTGCAAATTATTGCTGGACTCGAGCCAACTTTCGGCGGTATTAACCTAGAAGACATTAAGGCACCAGAGTGTTTTTATGTTGAGCGTGAATTACGCAAGAAAATGAACATCCCGGTCTTCCATGACGACCAGCACGGTACAGCGATCTGTGTTACTGCAGCTTTTTTGAATGGTCTTAAGGTTATCAATAAGCAAGTCGATCAAGTAAAAGTCGTAGTTTCGGGAGCGGGTGCGGCTGCTTTGGCATGTTTAGACTTAATGAATGATATGGGTCTACCGCTCGAGAATATTTGGGTCTCTGATATTGAGGGAGTGGTCTATAAGGGGCGTACTGCCTTGATGGATCCCGAAAAAGAACGCTTTGCGCAAGAAACGGATAAGCGTACTTTAGCTGAAATTATTGAAGGCGCTGACGTGTTCTTAGGTCTGTCTGCAGGTAATGTCCTAAAACCAGAAATGGTTAAGGAGATGAGCTCGAATCCATTGATCCTTGCGCTAGCCAACCCAAATCCAGAAATTCTGCCAGAGGATGCCTTGTCCGTACGTGGTGATGTCGTTATGGCGACAGGGCGCTCAGACTATCCGAACCAAGTGAATAATGTATTGTGCTTCCCGTATATTTTCCGTGGTGCACTCGACGTTGGCGCACGTGAAATCACTCGAGGTATGGAAAAAGCTGCCGTACTAGCGATTTGCAAACTAGCGGAAGAAGAGCAGAGCGATGTCGTGGCAACAGCTTACGGTATAACGAATTTATCGTTTGGCCCACAATATTTTATTCCTAAACCTTTTGACCCGCGCTTAATTGTGCGTATTGCACCTGCCGTGGCTAAGGCAGCGATGGAAGAAGGCGTAGCGACTCGTCCGATTGATGATCTAGAAACCTATGCTGAACAGCTAGAACAATTTATCTATCACTCTGGCGCCTTTATGAAGCCCTTGTTCAGTATGGCACGTGGCTTTCTGCGCGACGGCGGTAAAGCACGTATTGTCTTCACTGAGGGTGAGGATGAGCGTGTATTACGTGCTATTCAGATTCTCGTTGATGAGAAAGTTTGTAAGCCAATTTTAGTCGGTCGTCCTGAAGTCTTAGCGAGTCGTATCAAGCGTTATGGTCTACGTTTCTGCTTAGAGACCGATGTTGAAGTCGTCGATAGCGAACATGATGGCCGTTTTGACCGTTATTGGAAAGCCTACTGGGAGATGATGCGTCGTAAGGGCGTCACCCAAGAGTTTGCTCGTTTAGAATTACGCCGTCGTTCAACCTTAGTTGGTGCACTGATGGTGAAATTTGGTGAAGCTGATGGCATGATTTGCGGTACGATTGGACGCTATGTGAATCACTTAGATTTAATTGATAAAGTGATTGGCAAGATGCCAGGTACTTCGACCTACGCGGCGATGAATATTATTCTGATGCCTGAGTCAATGGTTGCAATTGCAGATACCCACGTCAATGCCAATCCAAATGCGGAAGAGCTAGCGGATATTGCAATTATGGCGGCTCAAGAGATGCGTCACTTGCGTATCGAGCCTAAGGTGGCTTTTGTTTCAAGTTCAAACTATGGCACCGACGTGCCATGTTCAGGCAGCGTCATCCGTGAGGCCTTAGAGTTGGTGCGTGAGCGTGAACCTAATCTTGAGATTGATGGTGAGATGCATTGTGATACGGCGCTAGATGAGAAACTCCGTGCTCGTACCATGCCAGATAGCCCACTAAAAGGTGCAGCTAATGTATTAATTTGTCCGAATGTTGAAGCAGGTAATATTGCCTATAACTTACTTAAAGTTAGTGCGGGTAGTAATGTGGCCGTCGGTCCATTCTTATTAGGGATGAATGCACCAATTACCATTCTTACTTCTAGTTCCACGGTACGTCGTATCGTGAATATGGCCGCGCTTACCGTTGTGGATGCCAATACACGTAAATAACCCTTCTACTAAGCAGTCCTCCCCTGTCAAATCAAGCTGCATATGTGGCTTATATCTGGCAGGAGGAGGAGCGCGTGCAGCATATCAAGTCGGCGCTTTAACCGCCATCTTCAATATCTTAAATCCGCAACGCGATCCATACTTTAAAAATCCTTTTCCTGTGATTACCGGCTCTTCGGCGGGAGCAATTAATGCCGCTGCTTATGCGAGTCGAGCGCAAAATCCGATGGAAGCATTAAGGCAAATGCGTGAGCTTTGGCTATTAATTCACACCGATTCTATTTATCGTTCAGATTTGGTGGGGATCTTTGGTAATGGCTTCAGATGGATTACCTTACTCTTATTCGGTTGGATGGCACCTTGGATTCGCTCCAATACGCCACGCTCTTTATTAGATAGTTCACCACTCACTGATACTCTGAGTGAGATATATAACGCTAATTCTGTACGCGAAAATTTAGAGCAAAAAATTATTGAAGCCTTCGCAGTAACCGCCACGAGTTACTCGAACGGCCAGCACTATACTTTTTTTCAATCTTGCCATGAGTATGAGAATTGGTCTGCCTGGCGTCGCCAAGGCTGGGCGCAGGAAATAGGGCTTGAGCACTTATTAGCCTCAAGTGCCATTCCATTTATTTTTCCAGCACATTGTTTGAGTGTGGATGGAAGGGGGCAATGGTGTGGGGATGGTTCAATGCGCCAATTGACACCCTTGAGCCCAAATATTCGTTTAGGTGCAGATAAGATTTTAGTGATCAGCTCAAATAGTGGTAAAAGCACCACGAAATCAGCGAAGAGTGAACAAGATGGCTCGATCAATTATCCTAGCCTTGCGCAGCTTGGGGGACATGCTTTATCCGACATATTTATTGACGGTGTGTCTATGGATATAGAGAGAATTGAGCGAATTAATTATTTTCTAGATCATATGCCAGAGCAGGTTCGGCATAAGCCAGGGCTAAAAAAAATATCAGTATTAACCTTAAATCCAAGTAAAAACATTGACGAGATAGCACTTAAGCATTTACAGTCACTTCCAAGGGCAGTAAGAGCGTTCCTAAGTGTTCTAGGCGTTTCCGCCAAAGAGAACCGCCTAAGTGGTGGTTTAGTCGCGTCTTACTTGATTTTTGAACAAAGCTATACCCGAGAATTAATGAGTCTGGGGTACGCGGATACTTGGCAACGTAGCCAAGAAATAAAAGATTTTTTTGCTAAGGAAAATTATGGCTAAAAAAATGACTGAATCAGCGGCGAAAGCTATGCTGAATGGGGGGGAGCTACAGCTGAAAGCCAATGAGCAGGACCAAACACAAACCCAAGCTGAACAAGCAGGCTTGACTTTCTTTGTGGCAGATTGTGGTAAGGCACGTAATCGCTCTGCGATTTTGCGCGCTTTAGCGAAGGCCGTCGATTACCCAGTGTTTTTCGGAAGTGATATGGATGCACTCCTAGACTGCTTGAGTGAAACCGTGGATGAACAAAAAAAAGGCGCGGTTCTATGGATTCAAGAGCTGCATTCGGGTGACCCAAGCTTAACCGACGATGTTGCTGAGTTGCAGCGCGTCCTTGAGGAGACACTTGCGTATGCTCAAGAAAAGAAAAAAATATTTGCTTATTACATAGAGCATGTCGGTAAGCACAGTGATCCAGAGCCAGGAGTGGCCCCGCAACCTTATGCGGAAGGTTAAGAGTGCCTAAGTAGCTCTAGAACCAATTCAAGAGGGCTGCCGTAGCGCTCGCTAGAGCAAGTCCAGCAGTTTCGGTTCTGAAGATACGCTCACCGAAACATACCCCAAGCGCACCATGTTTTTGCATGAGTGCGCTTTCTTTTTCTGACCATCCACCCTCTGGGCCGATATACAGACGCACTTCTGTTTGCTCAGGATGAGCAAGGATGTGCTCACGTAAAGCGATCTGACTATCGGGATCGCAGAGATAGTCATTAGTACTGGTAGGGGAAGCTGCTGCACGCTCTGCACTCAATACTTGTAAACATTGGGCGAGGCTTTGTACAGGCTCAAGCCGTAAGAGTTGGTTGCGGCCACATTGTTCGCTTGCCGCTTGAGCAACAGCTTGCCAACGTTGCTGGCGTTTTTCAAGACGAGCACCTTCTAAGTTTAAGATGCTACGCTCGGCTTGAATGGGAATAATGCGATGCACACCGATTTCTACGCCTTTTTCTATAATCCAGTCCATTTTATCGCCACTGGCCAAGGCTTGGATAAGGGTGATATTACCCTTCAGGACGCGGT
>CAYFVY010000032.1:0-16892 GCA_964346715.1 uncultured Pelistega sp.
AACTTAATACTGGCGGTCTTTAAATTGCAAAGAGATCTTGGCAAACGCAAGCTGTAGATCCTGAGTCCCGGCTTGAAATACGACTGGACGACCTTTTTTGACGAAAACAATCAAACGCTTAGATGCCAACATGGGGACGAATTTGGCAAAACTCATCTCTGAGAACTTCACGTGACGCTTGGTATACCAACTCTGACGAATACCTTCATCGTCAATGGTGGTGACCGAATGCTGCATAAAGTAGGTGATAAATGCTAGGCCAATAAAGACCATCAAGAGAAATAAACCGCCCGCATTATTAAGCGCCGCAAAGCCTGCTTTCTGTACCGTAATACCCGCCTGCATCAACACCAAGCTCATCACGAGTAAAGCAACATATTTCACCCATTTGGGCCAAGCCTGTCCACTAATAGGCAAGGCCCCTAGGTTCTCTTTTAACTGCTCTTGTTCCTTTGCACTCAAAGGAATGAATGACATCATGCGCTAGCTCGCTTATTCAGAATCGCACGACCCACGCGGCTCGAATTGGCACGATTAAGGAAAGTAGAAATATAATCACCCGCATCAATCACTTGGTCTAAATCAATGCCCGTCTCAATGCCCATACCATGCAGCATATACAAGACATCTTCGGTCGCCACATTACCCGTTGCCCCTTTTGCATAAGGACAACCACCCAAACCTGCTACCGATGAATGGAAAATTGATACACCCGCTTGCATAGCCGCCAAAATATTCGGCAAGGCCTGGCCATAGGTGTCATGGAAGTGACCAGCGACATGTTTCACACCGACAATCGGTACCACAGCCGACATAACTTCATAGACGCGCTGGGCTGTACCCACGCCAATCGTATCCGCAATATCGAATTCTTGCACGCCTAGAGCTTGCATACGACGCACCACATCCTCAACCGCACTAATAGGCACCTCACCCTGATAAGGGCAGCCAAGCGCGCAGCTAATACTCGCACGTAGGCGCAAACCTGCTGCCAGCGCCGCTTCAGCGACCGGGATAAAGCGCTCTATCGACTCAGCAATGGAGCAGTTAATATTCTTCTGAGAAAAAGCCTCACTAGCGGCACCAAAAATTACGACTTCGTCAGCCTTAGCGGCCAGCGCCGCCTCAAAGCCCTTAAGGTTCGGTGTTAATGCAGAATAAATAGTCCCTGGACGACGAGTAATCTGAGCCATGACTTCAGTGCTATCAGCCATCTGCGGTACCCACTTCGGCGAAACAAATGAAGCAGCCTCAACATTACTAATACCCGCTTGACTTAAGCGATTAACAAGCTCTACCTTAACATCGGTAGGGACGAATTCTTTTTCGTTCTGTAAGCCATCACGTGGGCCCACTTCAACAATTTTAACGTGCTTAGGATAGTTCATTCTGTCTCACTCTTGATAATTAGCGCCAGCATATTATTGATACTTGGCGTCTAGGGAGGCTAAAGTAAATAATCTTGTATCTAACCTTAAAGTCTAGCATTATGTACAGAAAAAAACACCTAGTAAAACTATGGACTTGGCTGTAGCAGTTACGGGCTTTTTCGCATTTAATTACTCTTACCCCCGTAAGCCACTCGAATCGCTCACTAACTTACAAATCGACTAACTTACAAATAAGGTAACTAAGCTTGTGGTACAACGCGCTGATAGCGCCCATCACTGAGACGAGTAACAAGTCCCTGCAGCTCAAAACTAGACAATTGAGCACTAAGGCTTGGCACATCCATAGCCATGCCACGTGCTAGCTGATCGATACTCAGCGCCTCAAATCCCATTAAATCTAGGATATGTTGTTGCTGTTGCGACAGGCCTGGAGTCTGAAGCACAGGCTTTGTTGGGGCCACTTTCCCTTGCACAAAGCCAAGCTCTTCGAGAATATCCTGTCCTGTCTCAACTAACTTTGCGCCTTGACGGATCAAGGCATGACAACCATGGGACAGAGGAGAGTGAATTGAACCTGGAATTGCAAAAACTTCACGCCCTAATTCAGCCCCCATACGTGCCGTAATTAAGGACCCGCTTTTCTTGGCTGCCTCAACTACCAAAACCCCTCGCGATAAACCCGCTACTAATCGATTGCGTTGTGGAAATTGATGCGGTCTCGCCCCAGTATCCAGCGGCAATTCGCTGATTAAGGCTCCATTGGCTTTTATTCGATAAGCAAGGTCTTTATGGCTTGCAGGATAGATTCGATTAATGCCCGTCCCCATCACAGCAAGTGTGCTTCCTAACTGTTGAGAGTCCAACGCCCCCTCATGCGAAGCCGCATCTATCCCGAGTGCTAAACCACTCACAATACACCAGTCCTTCTGCGCTAAATATTTAGCAAAAGCGCGCGCATTAACATCCCCCATCAAGGTGGCATTACGCGTCCCTACCATTGCTAGCTTATTGGGTTTGGCTAGGGTCTCAAGTTGCCCATCAACATACAAGAGCACTGGTGGGTCATGGGTTTCGAATAAACTGACTGGGTACGCAGCATCCGCTAAGGTAAGGATATAATGCTCTGGTTTAGCTAGCCACTCAAAAGTGCGCTCAATTTGTGCGTTAATCTGTTCTGAGCAATCACTACTCAGCTGCAAAGCCAAGTTATGTCCAAGCACAGATTCTAACTGCGAATAAGAAGCGGCAAAAATATGTTCTGGCAAACCGAATACTGCCAATAATTGCTTGGCAGTCACTGTCCCCACCCCTGGTTCTAATGTCAGTCGTAACCAGGCTCGCAACTCTGGCCCTGCTAGAGAGCTCCTATTCGCAACGCTTAGATCCATAATGGCATATCACCCTAATCCCACAGTCAAGAATACCTATTATAGCGACATACACTGAAAAAACTTGTCATTAAGATAAAGTTCTCCACGGGTAGAACCACGTAATTTCGACTATAATAAGGGGTTACCTAGTTGTTTATTGAATGCATTATTACTATGGCTTTACTTCCTATCCTGAACTATCCTGATCCGCGTCTGCACAAAATTGCTAAACCTGTTGAGCAGATTGATGATCGCATCCGCACCCTGGTGAAAGACATGGCAGAAACCAT
Organism: uncultured Pelistega sp.; assembly: GCA_964346715.1. Lineage (GTDB taxonomy): Bacteria > Pseudomonadota > Gammaproteobacteria > Burkholderiales > Burkholderiaceae_B > Taylorella. The sequence goes on from CAYFVY010000032.1 coordinate 3,052, forward strand.
GTATGAGGCACCCGGCGTAGGCTTAGCGGCGACACAAGTCGATGTGCACGAGCGTGTAGTGGTTATTGATGTGTCTGAGGATGGCAATGATCTCCTCGTCTTAATTAACCCAGAGATCACGTGGAAGAGTGATGAATTGCAAGTCTATGAAGAAGGCTGCCTATCAGTTCCAGGCATCTACGATAAGGTCGAGCGTGCTGCTGAAATTAAGGTTAAAGCTTTCAATGAAAAAGGCGAAGAATACGAATTCGATGCTGATGGTTTACTCGCCGTCTGTGTGCAACACGAGCTTGACCACTTAATGGGCAAAGTCTTCGTCGAACACTTATCGACTCTTAAGCAATCACGCATTAAGACGAAGTTGAAGAAACAAGCTAAGCAGAATATGTAAGAGAGCTTAGTCTTAAGTGCTGCAACTTAAGCACGATACATAGACGTCTACTTTTTTATGACGCTCAATTCTTAATTTACGCACTTAATAGCCTAGCCATTAAGTGCGTAAGTCATTATATACCGCACTATTTAGCATCGTATCACCCGATATTTAGCTTGTCTTAGTACTCAGTACTTTGAAGCCTAGGTTATCTACAGTCTGCTGTATTTTCTCAGCACTAACCTTATTCCCATCAACTTCAGCTTTAACCTTACTCGCGTTAAAAAGCACTTTCACTTCTTGAACGCCATCTAGGCTAGATACGGCTGATTCAATTTTACGAATACAGGATGGGCAGCTTAAGGTTTCTAATTGCATAACGATTGTGTTCATCATAATCTCCATAAGGTTGATAAAAGAGTCATTATTGAGGCACTTCCTTGATAAGAGAATGCAGATTAAAAGTATGCTCTCTTATGAAATGTTCCTCTCTCTCAGTAATTACAGTATAGTGATGAGCAGCAAATAAAAAATTGATGCGCGTCAATTTTTGCAGGGCAATGAAAAATAATTGTTTTGACGTTTTTTATCTTTGTCTTTACATCCGTTGATGTCTGCATCTAAACAAATCGGGCGGCTTGGATACCATTAAGACAGTTTGTATGTCATCTAGTCTGATTAATATGTCGTCAAAATAATTTTTTATAGTGTCAATGTATTTTTAAGAGTCCATAATGAGTGAGTCAGCCCATCATGATCTAGCCTTATGTATTTATAAGGTACCCATCTTTAACCACCTTGACCAAGCAACCATGCAGTTGTTGGTGAAGTACGCACGCCCAAAACTCTTACGTAAGGGAGAGCTGCTCTACCATAGCGGTGAACGAGATAATGCGCTGTATATTGTGCATAAGGGGCGCTTAAATATTTACCAACTCAGCCAAGATGGTAAGCAGCAATTAATTCGCTTATTGAAGCCCGGTGACTTTACAGGTGAACTCACTCTTTTTAGTAAACAAGCTACCCATGAAGACTTTGCTGAAGCAGTGGTCGATAGTCATATCTGTGTGCTTCACCATGAAGATGTTCATCAATTATTGAGTGAATACCCAGCCATTGCCATCAAGCTCTTAGAAGAAATGTCACGCCGCCTGATGCAAACACAGAGCCACGTTTCTAAAGTGGCCACCGTATCCATTAGCCAGCGCATTATTATGTATTTAGAAGGCTTGATTGCAGAGTCCCTCGAAACGTCTGAGGAAGACGCAGTGGAAATCAACCTCAACATGTCTCGCCGGGAGCTGGCCTCATATTTAGGCACATCACCAGAGTCTATTTCACGCAAATTCACCGAGCTAGAACAAGTCGGCTTGATTGAGCAAATAACACCGAAGAAGATACGCGTGTTGGATCTAGATGGCTTACAGGAATATGGGATGGAGTGATTGGGGCTTTATTAGTAGCTCATAAGAAGTTACCGCATGAAGTGAGTTGCAAGAACTCCCTTATAAGCACTAAAACACCACAAAATAGCTCATTATATAAGCACTTTGTGGTGTTACCTTAAGGTCTTATCGTCATACATACCTTAAATTAACTTAAGGCTGATCTGCCCGTAACGTCAAATTCCCAAGCTCAATAAATTAGTTAGAAGTGATATTTGCTGACTCAATCACTTTTTTCCAACGAGCTAATTCTTGCTCGGTGTATTTACCCAATTGCTCAGAGTTCATATACTCAGCGGTTGCACCAAGATTTTCTGCTTTTTCCTGATACTCAGGTGTCGCCATAATCTTTTCAATTTCACCACTTAGTTTATTCACAATATCATCAGGCGTACCTGCTGGCGCATACATAGCAAACCACGAAGAAACTAACAAATCAGGTAAGCCTGCCTCTGCCGCTGTCGGCACTTCTGGTAAAGACTTCAGTTTCGCGTTACTCGTATTTACCATAGGCTTAATCGAGCCTGCTTGAATGTGTGGTAATAATGGAGGTGGCGTGGTGATTGTAAAATCAATGCTACCACCTAGCAAATCAGTCAATGCTGGGCCTGTGCCACTATAAGGTACGTGTACGGTATCAATACCAGCCATCTGATTTAGTAATTCTGTGGTCACATGCTGCAAAGAACCATTGCCTGATGAAGCATAATTTAATACACCTGGTCGTTCTTTAGCATACGTAATTAACTCTTGTAAAGAGTTGACTGGCAAGTCCTTTTTAACGACTAAAACCTGGGGAGCAGAAAGCACATTAGCCACTGGTTTAAAGTCTTTAACTGGATCCCAGTTTACTTTAGTAATACTTGGCGTGATTACCTGGAAACCAGAATATTGCAAGAGCAAGGTATAACCATCCGCTTTAGATTTAATTAATTGTTGAGCAGCAATACTACCAGCAGCGCCAGGTTTATTTTCAACTACAACGGTTTGGCCTAATGCCTTGCCTAAAGGCTCTGCAATCATACGTGCGGCTAAGTCAGTTGTACCACCAGGTGATGCAGATACAATGAGTGTAATTGCTCTTTCTGGATATTTCGTTGCATCTTGAGCGTATGCAGTGCCTGCTGCACAAACTGATAAAACTAGAAATAATGGTTTAAGTTTCATATTGTCTCCTTTGAATTATAGTGTTTTAACTATTTGATACCTGAACGAACTGATTAACATGCTCAGGGATTTCATGCTTCTTATCTCTTAAGCCAGCCTTAGTAACTTGGCTAGAAATATCGTGATTAATTAATGCAGGCAGACTTTGAGCAATTTGAATAGTTTTCTGTAAATCAACACCAGTTGTAAACCCATTCAGCTCAAACATATGCACGAGGTCTTCGGTACTAACATTACCTGATGCGCCTGGTGCATAAGGGCAACCACCCAAACCACCTAAAGACGAATCAAAGCTTGTAATGCCTACATCCACTGCTGCGAGAGCATTAACTAGACCCATACCGCGGGTATTATGAAAGTGCGCAGTAAAACTAATATCTTTAAATTCTTCTTGTACCTTAGTAAAGATTCGCTTAACTTGAGCGGGAAAAGCCATACCAGTGGTATCACATAGGGTAATTTGTTTAACCGAGCACTGCGCAAACCGATCTATCCATGAATGGATAGTTTCATCAGCAACATCACCCTCCATGGGACAGCCAAAAACAGTAGAAAATGATAGATTAATGGCGACATTCGAGCCTTCAAGAGCATCGATTACGGATTTGATTTGTGTAAAGGATTGCTCCCGTGTCATACGTAAATTAGCAATATTGTGTGTTTCACTTAAAGACATCACAAGATTGATCTCATCAACTTTACACTCGACAGCACGCTCAGCCCCTCGTAAATTAGGCACTAAAGCACTATAAGTAACCGCTGGATTGCGCTTAATTTCATGCATTACAACTTCTGCATCACGTAGAGCAGGTATGGCTTTAGGAGAAGTAAATGAACTTACCTCAATCTTATTGAAGCCACTTTCACTAAGTTGATTAATAAAAGCGATTTTATCCTCGGTAGGAATAAAAAGAGCCTCGTTCTGAAAGCCATCTCTTGGAGATACTTCATTAATATAAATACGCTGATTTTGTCTCATAATTTATTTGCTTTAGATTGCCTTAGATAATTCCGCTTTCTTTCCAGAGCGCTAACTGCTCTGATTCAATGCCTAAGTCACTTAATACCTTCTCAGTATCTTGTCCGAGTGTAGGAGCCGCACGCACCACTCCCCCAGGAGTTTCACTAAGCTTAGGTAAAATGCCTGGTAATAATACTGGAGTGCCGTCCTCAAGTTCGCTCTCTAGCAACATATCGCGCGCCTTAAAGTGAGGGTCTTCAACAATATCTTTAACATCATAGATACGTCCGGCTGGCACACGCTCTTTACTTAATGCTTCAAGCACCTCATCCAATGGGTGCTTAGCAGCCCACTCGCCGATTACCTCATCAATAAACTTAGCGTGCGCTGAACGACCATCATTGTGAGCAAAACGGGGATCTTGACCAATATCATCTCGTCCAATCAAGCTCATTAAGCGCTTAAAGATACTATCCCCATTGCCCGCAATTAGGGCATATTTACCATCAGCACAACGGTATGCATTACTTGGCGTAATGCCTGGCAAACTACTGCCTGCTGGTTGACGAATTTCATTAAAAACTGAATATTCTGCCACCATACTTTCCATCATATTAAAAACGGACTCATGCAGAGCCACATCAATTACTTGCCCCTCACCCTGTAATGTTTCACGATTACGCAAGGCAAGTAGTACACCAATGACACCATGTAAGGCTGCAAGTGAATCACCAATTGAAATACCAACACGAACAGGTGGACGATCGGATTCGCCACTTAGAAAGCGCAAGCCTCCCATGGCCTCACCGACCACACCAAAGCCAGGCAAATCTTTATAAGGTCCAGTTTGGCCGTAACCTGAAACACGTAGCATGATTAAATTAGGATTGATTTCTTTGAGTTCTTCCCAACTCAAGCCCCACTTTTCTAATGTGCCTGGACGGAAATTTTCAACTAGTACATCCACTTTCTTGATCAGTTGACGGATCACATCCTGTCCCTCAGGACTATGTAGATTAAGTGTCACTGATTGCTTATTACGTGATTGGGAAGCCCACCAGACTGAAGTGCCGTTATGTAATAAACGCCATTTGCGTAAAGGATCGCCTGTCTCGGGTGGTTCAATCTTGATAACTTCAGCTCCAAACTCAGCAAGCATTTTGCATGCGAATGGGCCTGCAATTAATTGGCCTAGCTCTAAAACTTTAATTCCGTCTAATGGTTTTGTCATCGACTCACTCTTTATTCTATTCATAGGATAACGATGACTTAATTCTGCAATATTTTGGAGTACTTGAGTATCGGTATTTTATTAACCACCCTTTCCAAATCGTCAAGCCCAACCATTAAAACAAAGGCAATGAAAGACTTTGGTCTTTACACTAGAAAGTCTCAAAGCATTGAAGAATGTGTTTTCAGAAGAAAATCGAATAAAGTTTCCGCTTGTGGTGTTAAGGCTTGCCGCATTTTAGCCCCTAGCCAAAGCGTTCTTTTAGACCACGCATCCTCTAAAGAAACAAGCATCAGCTTTTTGCCTATGATTTCAGGTCTAACTGCCTGCCTAGGTAGAACCCCAATCCCTAAGCCTGCTTCAATCATATGACAAATCGCATCAAAGCTATTTACCTGGACTCTTAGACGTAAGGGTTTATCTAAACGCATTGCGGCATCTTGCATTCTGACTAATAAAGATGCACCATCAGACAAGCCTACAAAATCATGATCTAATGTATCAGCAAAAGCAATCGAGTCATAATTTGCAAAAGGGTGGTGTAGCGGAACGAGCAAGACCAACTCATCGTGTCGGTATAAATATTTTTCTAATTGTCCACTAGGGATATTGTCTGCAAAAATCCCCATGTCGATTTGCCCCTGCGTTAAGGCTGAAATAATTTCATGACTGACCCGTTCTTCCAAGCTTAAACGAATATCAGGATGTTGACGACAAAAGATAGTTAAGTCTTGTGGCAAAAATTGGATGACTGATGATGTATTTGCCCAGATACGTACTTGCCCTTTTAGACCTAAAGAATAGGCTTGCAAATCATGGCTTAAGCGTTGAATAGATGCAATCACCTGCTGCGCATGCTCAACAAGAGCATATCCGCCAGCCGTAAGCTCTAAGCCACGAGCAAGCCGAATAAATAAAGTACATTGCAACTCTTTCTCTAGCTCACTAATGCGCTTACTCACTGCAGATAAGGTTATACAGCACTCATTAGCCGCTTTAGTAAAACTTAAGTGCTGCGCTGAAGAGAGAAATATCCGTAAGGTAAAGGGGTCAAAACGAGATAGGTTCATGGTCTCTGGGCACGTTATATAGAAACTTAAGAATTGTGGTGAATTTTATTTATCAAAATAACGGTACTAAGCATTTAAAGCTAGCTGAGCAATATAACCAGATCTACTTTCGCCAGCTTCTTTTGCCTTGGTATCAATTCTTGCCAGAATTCGTTTCGGTAAAGTGATATTAACTCGCTCTACTTTATCATCAAGAAAATCCGGACTAATTTCTACAATAGCCCAAATCCATCCTTGATAATCTGGATCATCTTTAAATGCATCGATTGAGCTCGGCTTTGGAATTGTTTCATTATTCTCTAACGCATCTTCAATCCATAATTCAATAGCTTCTTTAGCATTATTGATTGCTTGATCAATCCCTTCATCCGCTGCAGAGAAGCAACCTGGCAAATCAGGAACTACAACACCCCATGCGGTATTTTTGCTTCCAGGCTCAATAACAATTGGATATCTCATACTTATACTCCTTATTTAAGTCCAGCTTGTTTAAGCAATTTACTGACAAGGCCTACGCCAAGATCTTTCTTAGGATGAGGTACGCTTATGTGACCAGGTAAGGTAGGATGCCGAAAGACATGATGTGATCCTTTCACATTCTTAAGTTGCCAACCATGCAGTTCTAGTAGCTTAATCAATTCTTTACTGCTCATGATGTGTATTATACACACCAATCACCAATATTCAATACATAGATCTCAGCGTCTCTAGCAAAAAACCAATGAAAACCTAGCTAAATTAGCAATAAAAAACCGCCCTCCAGTATTTCTACCGAAGAGCGGATCCTATCCTTCCTACAACATCGTGCTAACTCGCTATTGAAGCATTACAACTAATTTACTCTTGCCTCACCGCTCATCAACATTCGCATCAAGCTTACGCATCAAGCCTCATACTTTTACTACTTCTTACTACACTTTATTACTCATAAGAGCGTGCATCCTCAATCACTAGACCATCATTCTTAAGCTCGCCTGATGCTTTGAATACCACATCACCACGCAACTTAATAATCTCTTTAATCGACTCGATAATCCCCTCTTTAAGGGAAGCATTAGCCCCTTCTGCAACTTCACAGTGTAAAGCCAACTCGTCTTTACCCATACTGCCCGTCACAACTAGGCGGGCTTTATTCACTTCAGGATGACGCTTCACAACTTGATCCACTAAACTTGGATGCACCATAGCACCACGTACTTTAGCAGATTGGTCAGCGCGTCCCATCCAACCGCGGATGCGACGATTAGTACGACCGCAGGGTGACAAGCCTGGCATAATCACCGATAAATCACCCGTGCCAAATCGTAGCAGCGGATAGTCTGGATTTAAGGTCGTCACAACTACCTCACCCACCTCACCATCAGGAACAGGCTCATTGGTCCCTGGTTTGACAATTTCTACAATAATGTCTTCTGATAGTACAAGGCCATCACGCGCAGGAGTCTCGTAAGCAATTAAGCCTAAATCCGCAGTGCCATAGGCCTGGTAACCGTCCACACCACGCTCTTTAAACCATTGCTGTAAAGAAGGCGGAAAGGCCTCAGCTGAGAACAGCGCATGTTTAATCGAAGAGACATCAACCCCCATCTCTTGCGCTCGTTCCAGAATAATACGCAAAAAGCTTGGCGTGCCACCGTAAGCATTAGGCTTCAAGTCATGGATCGCTTGCACTTGCATCTCGGTCTGTCCTACACCTGCTGGAAATACTGTACAACCAATCGCATGCGCCGCTGTCTCAATCATAGAACCCGCTGGCGTAAAGTGATAGGAGAAACAGTTATGCACCAACATACGCTTACGCACACCTGCTGCATACATGGCTCGCGCAAAACGCCAGTAGTCACTACGTGCGACTTCAGGCTCAAACAGAGGGCCAGGAGAGGCGTACACGCGAGAGGCTTGTCCCCAACCCACAGCAGAGAAGCCACCGAAGATACGATTGATCTCATCGCCTGGTGTCACACTGGTGCTAGCTTGACGTTGCTGGGTCTGTTGAGCCAATAACTCGTATTTACGTACCACAGGAATCTGCGCTAAGTCTTCACGCTCCTGCAAGCTCGTAATATCTACCCCTTCAAGCTGGCGCTGTAAAGCGGGCACATTATCAATATGACCACGCAAATGGCTGCGCAAGGTCGTGAATAAATTTAACTCCCGCTCAGCTGGTTCTTGCACCTCGAGCGCGTCATAAAATCCATTATTCATGGTGTCTCCTTACGCTAACCAGCGCTTACGACGACGGTAGAACTTGGTATCTTTAAAGCTCTTACGATCACCACTATCTAAACCTAGGTAGAATTCTTTTACGTCATCGTTATTGGCGAGGTCATTCGCCGCACCATCCATCATGACACGACCGCTCTCTAAGATATAACCATAGTCAGCATAACGTAAAGCAATATTCGTATTCTGTTCGGCTAATAAAAAGCTCACGCCTTCACGTGTATTCAGATCACGCACAATCTCAAAAATCTCTTCCACAATTTGTGGTGCTAAACCCATCGAGGGTTCATCTAATAAAATCATATTCGGGTTGGCCATTAAAGCACGACCAATCGCTGCCATTTGCTGCTCACCACCTGAGGTATAACCAGCTTGGCTTAAGCGACGTTGTTTTAAGCGGGGGAAGTATTGATAAACTTTGTCTAAAGACGCCGCAATATCGCCCTTGCTTGCCTTACGCGTATAGGCACCAGTTAATAGATTATCCTCAATACTCAGGTGACCAAAACAGTGACGACCTTCCATCACTTGGATCACACCGCGCTTAACTAAATCAGCTGGTGACATATCTTCAATGCGCTCACCACGGTATTGGATACTGCCCTTGGTCACTTGACCACGCTCACTTTTGAGCAAATTCGAAATGGCTCGTAATGTCGTTGTTTTACCGGCACCGTTAGCACCCAGTAAAGCGACAATTTTTCCTTCTGGAACAACCAAGGATACACCACGCAAAACCAAAATAACGTGGTTATAAATCACCTCAATACCATTCACATCAAGTAATGGCTTAGGTGTATTTTCAGCTGCCGCGGGAGTTGCTTGTTGCATCATAATTTCTTACCTACCCTTATGTGGAGGAGCAAGAGCACTGCCCTCACCCCTCCATTAATTGACTAACGCTCAGACGAGTTTATGATTCCTTACTGCAATCACGGATTTCAATTTTCTTCTCGCTAGCGTATTTTTCAGCTTCAGATTTAACCAATGGAGCGACATACGTTTGATCAGCTTGGTACCAATCAGAGTTTACGTTCCACTTAGCACCGTCCCACTGCATAATACGTGCCCAGTCATCACCCAAGTGGTTTTCACACGAGGTTTTAACAGGACGTAGCATCTGGTCCATACCAAGCTCTTTTAGGCGCTCTTCGGTAATGTTTAGGTTCTCAAAGCCCCAGCGCACTTGCTCTGGTGTCATATGTTGACCCTTACCAAATTTCTCTTGTGCCGTACGAATCGCTTCGACTTGCAACATAGAAATTACCATGCCACGGTTATAGGCGGCAGAACCTGAGGTGTCTGGCTTAGAACCCTTAGCATAAACATGGGTCTGCAAGTCTTCATAAATCTTGCCACCTGACTCACCGGTGTTATGGATGGTGATCGTGTTGTAACCCTTAGCTACTTGACCTAAGTCTTTTACGTCATGATCTGAACCTGCCCACCAAATTGAGTAGATCTTGTCACGTGCATAACCCGTAGATTGAGCTTCACGAATCGCGGTTGGCGTCATAATGCCTGCACTCCATAGCAAGACATAGTTAGGACGTTGTTGACGAATCGCTAACCAAGTTGACTTCTGCTCTACACCAGGTGCTGTCACAGGATAGAGAACTAACTCAAAGCCATGCGCTTCGGCACGTGCGCGCAATAGAGGGATTGGCTCTTTACCATAAGGTGAGTCATGGTAAACCAAGGCAATTTTCTTACCTTTTAGATTTTCAACACCGCCTTCTTTCTTAGCGATATCTTGGATCATCACGTCAGCGGCAGTCCAGTAGTTACCTAAGAGTGGGAAGTTCCACTTAAACACACGACCATCGGCCGATTGTGATAGACCATAACCTACGGTTTCAATGGCTACTTTATCGACAGGAGCCTTATCTGATACGGCAAAGGTAATACCTGTTGATTGAGGGTCAAAGCCCGAGGCACCACCATTCGCGCCCTTCATGCGCTCATAGCACTCTACACCACGGTCAGTTGCATATGCGGTTTCACACTCTTCAAATTTCAAGCGTACACCGTTAACGCCACCATCACGCTCATTGACTAAGCGCAAGTAGTCAATCTTACCGTCACCCCATGGGATACCCAAAGGTGCGAATGAACCTGTACGGTAGCTAAGCAGTGGAATATACTGCTCATCTGCCGCTTGGGCTTGCGCTGCAAAAGCGCCGAATAAAGTACCAACAGCCATAGTGGCGGCGAATGCTTTCAAACGTAACTTCATGTTTTGTCTCCTCAAAACGATTTGCTTATTAAGCGTGCCCTAATGGGCTTTTATAGTCAGTTAATGGTGAAGCAGCGAAATACTGCTTCGTTCTTGCATGAATTAGTGGATTAGTGTGGGAAAGGCCAAATACGCAATTTCTCACGAGCGATACTCCATAATTTAGCTAAACCATGTGGTTCCACAATTAGGAAAAACACGATTAAAGCACCGAACACCATGTGTTCAATATGTGCCGCAGTATCCACGCCAATTGGTAGGCCCAACATAGCAGGAATACGTGTTAGTAAAATAGGCAATAAAACAATAAAGCCTGCTCCAAAGAAGCTACCTGCAATCGATCCTAGACCACCAATAATCACCATAAAGAGCAATTGGAAAGAGCGGTTTAAGTCAAAAGCCAGTGGCTCCCAAGAACCTAAGTGGATATAACCCCACAGTACGCCAGCGATACCAATAATGAACGAGCTCACAGCAAAAGCTGTCAACTTAGCGTACATCGGACGAATACCAATCACCGATGCTGCCACGTCCATATCACGAATTGCCATCCATTCACGGCCGATCGCACCACGCACGAGGTTCTTCGCTAATAAAGCAAAGACCACCACAAATAAGAGAACAAACAAATACTTCTGCAGCGGAGTCTGTACATCCAAACCAAAGAAAGTTAAGGCGGGCATAGACACGCTACCTGAGGTTGAGTAGTTCGTGAAGAAAGGAATACGTAGGAACGTCCAATCCACGAAGAACTGTGCCGCTAATGTGGCTACTGCTAAATACAAACCACGGATACGTAAGCTTGGAATACCAAAGACCACACCCACTAACATAGCAAAGAAGCCACCTAAGAGGATTTGAATCAATAATGGCATCTCTGGAATACGCACGCCAAAGTTCCAGGCAGCATACGCACCCACCGCCATAAATGCACCACTACCCAGTGAGATCTGTCCGCAATAACCGACTAGGATATTCAAGCCGATTGCGGCTAAGGATAAGATCAAGAACGGGATTAGAATTGCGCTAAAGAAGTAATCCGTAGCCAACATGGGCACAAGGAACACTGCCGCTGCAATTAATAACAGAATAAATACACGGTCTTGCAGAATCGGAAAAATCTGCTGATCTTTGCGATAACTGGTTTTAAATTGACCATTCTCACGATAGAACATAATAAATTCCTTTTTAATGATGTAACGCTAATGAACTAGAATGCTTTATCACTAGACGCGGTCAATAATCTTCTCACCGAACAGACCTTGCGGACGGAACAATAAGAACACCAAAGCTAAGATATAGGCGAACCAGATTTCGATACCGCCCCCTAAGTAAGGACCTAAATAGGCCTCTGATAGCTTCTCACCTACACCAATAATTAGGCCACCAATAATTGCACCTGGCACCGATGTCAAACCACCTAAAATCACTACCGGTAAGGCACGCAATGCCGCGGTTGACAAGGTAAATTGCACACCAAATTTAGAGCCCCAGATTATCCCTGCAACAAGCGCCACGATGCCAGCCACTGCCCACACAATAATCCAAATACGATTAAGTGGAATACCAATTGATTGTGCTGCTTGGTGATCATCCGCCACCGCACGTAGAGCACGTCCAGTATTTGTATATTGGAAGAACAAGGCCAGGACCAGTACCAATAAGGCAGCGATACCCGCAGCGGTTAAGTCCTCAAGGTTAATCAGCACACCACCTTCAAACATATCGTTCAAGATGAATGCAGGATCTTTAGGCATACCCACATCAATGGTGTAAACCGAGCTACCAAACATGGTCTGACCCGCACCATCCAGGAAGTAACTAATTCCTAAGGTTGCCATTAAGAGCGTAGTGGCTTCTTGGTTGACTAGGTGACGTAGCACGAAACGTTCAATCAAGATAGCAACCACAACCATCAAAATAGCTGAGATAATAAATGCCAAAATATTTGCCAAGAGTAAGCTTTCAAAGCCTAACCACTGCGGCAACCATGATGAAAAGCGCGCCATACTTAAAGCAGCGACCAGTACCATGGCACCTTGAGCAAAGTTAAAGACGCCCGATGCCTTAAAAATTAAGACAAAGCCAAGACCGACTAGGGCATAGAGCATGCCACTCATCAATCCGCCAAATAAGGTTTCTAAGAAATATCCCATGCCTCACCTCAGTGTTCTACGCCTAAATAGGCACGAATAACATCTTCATTATTACGGACTTCTTCTGGTGTACCATCACCAATTTTCTTACCGTAATCTAATACCACCACGCGATCTGAAATATCCATAACCACGCCCATATCGTGCTCAATCAAGACAATCGTAGTACCGAATTCATCATTCACATCCAGAATAAAGCGACTCATATCTTGCTTCTCTTCGATGTTCATACCCGCCATTGGCTCATCAAGCAATAACATGCGTGGTTCCATAGCGAGTGCGCGACCTAAGTCGACACGCTTTTGCAAACCGTACGGTAAGCGACCCACAGGGGTTTTACGGAAGGCTTGAATTTCCAAGAAATCAATAATGTTCTCGACATATTCACGATGCGCGGTTTCTTCTTTCTCAGCACCAAAGATACGGAAAGCTTGTGATAAGACACCGCTCTTCATGCGTAAGTTACGACCACTCATGATGTTATCCAAGACACTCATACCCTTAAACAGAGCTAAGTTCTGGAAGGTACGTGCAACGCCCATCTCGGCAGCACGACGTGGTGACATACGATCAAATTTCGTACCATCAAACACAATAGTGCCTTCTTGCGGCGTGTACACACCATTAATCACGTTAAGCATAGAGCTCTTACCCGCACCGTTAGGGCCGATAATTGAACGAATTTCATGCTCTTTCACGTTAAATGAAATATTGGTTAATGCCTTGACCCCACCAAACGAGAGTGAGATGCTCTGCATATCCAAAACCACGTCACCAATTTGCTTTTCTTTCAACATTTAGGCGGCCTCTTTGCTAGATGTATTAAATACGGGTACAGGAGCGATACGAAGATCTGCACTAATTTTGCCGATACGTCCGTCTTCATACTTCACTTGTGTCTCAATAAACTGTGAAGTCTTACCTTCAAATAGCGCATCAATTAAGACCTTATACTTCTCAGCAATAAAGTTACGACGCA
>CAYFVY010000033.1:0-16891 GCA_964346715.1 uncultured Pelistega sp.
CTAACATTGGTTCACCGAAGAATTTATCAGCACCTTGGCTTTCAAGAGCGAGGATTGCGCGCTGAATGGCACCAACTGTGGCTGGTGAAACATTACCGTAGTTTTGACGTAGTTCAGATGCGCGCTCAGAGACATTCTGGAGCATAGCGCGTAAGTCTTTGATATCAAGGAGCAATTGACCTTCATCATCGGCCACTTTAAAAACCAAGTGTAAAACACCTGTCTGCGTATCATTTAAATCTAAGATTCGTGATAAAAGTAAAGGACCCATATCACTAATTGTCGCGCGAATTGGATGTCCTTGTTCACCAAACACATCCCAAAATACTGTTGGACAGCCGTCAAACTCAGGTTGTGGTAAACCCAACTTAGTGAGGCGTTCTTGCAGCTTAGGATTATCAACCGCGGCTTGCGAGATACCGCTTAAGTCGCCTTTGATATCGGACAAGAAAACAGGTGTGCCAATATCCGAAAAAGCTTGTGCCAACACTTGTAAACTGACGGTTTTTCCTGTACCTGTTGCCCCTGTAATACAGCCGTGGCGATTCGCCAGCTTCGGCAAAATACAAATATCGTGTTCGGGACTTTTGGCAACAAAAATAGGCTCAGCCATGGTTAATTTTCCTTAGTAATTCAAGCGGTCAATCGGGGCGTAACAATAATTAGTACGAGCATCCTTGCAAGCTCATTATGAGGTCTAGTCAATATTCTATAAAAGATTAGCCAAGACTTGGTAAAATTAAGCCTTTACTCACTTTTATTAATATTCTAACGAGAAGAGAGAGGATAATGGCTGGTCATAGTAAATGGGCTAATATTCAACACCGCAAAGGTCGTCAAGATGCTAAGCGCGGTAAAATTTGGACAAAAATTATTCGTGAAATCCAGGTCGCTGCACGCGCTGGAGGCCCTGACCCTAATGCTAACCCCGCTTTACGTCTGGCATGGGATAAGGCAACCGCCTCAAACATGCCCAAAGATAACATCTTGCGTGCGGTTCAGCGTGGTGCTGGTGCTGCCGATGGCGAGAACTATGAGTCAATCCGCTACGAAGGCTACGGTCCAAGTGGTGCCGCTGTAATTGTTGATTGCATGACGGATAACCGCACGCGTACCGTATCAGATGTGCGCCATGCACTTAGCAAGCATGGTGGGAATCTAGGCCAAGATGGTTCTGTGGCTTTTATGTTCAAGCATTGTGGTCAATTTATTTTTGCCCCAGGTAGCAACGAAGAGAAAATTATGGAAGTTGCTCTTGAGGCAGGTGCCGAAGACATTCTCACTGATGAAGACGGCATGATTGAAGTGATTAGTGAGCCAACAGATTACGCACAAGTACGTGATGCGCTCGAGGCCGCAGAACTTCAGCCCGAAGTCCAAGGCATTATTATGAAACCCCTGAACGAAACTGTTCTTGAGGGCGACGATGCCGTAAAAATGCAAAAAATCTTAGATATGCTGGAAGCCTTGGACGACGTTCAAGAGGTTCATACGACAGCAGTATTTGATGAATCTGAACAATAACAATAAGGTCTATCAGTTATGAAAGTAATGGTTATTGGTGGTGGCGGTCGCGAACATGCAATTGCTTGGCGTATTGCTCAATCACCACGCGTAGAGCAAGTCTTTGTTGCCCCAGGTAATGGTGGTACGGCACTTGAGCCACGCCTACAGAACATCGCTTTATCGAGCAATGATGAGCTGGTTAAATTTGCCCAAGAGCAAGGTATCGCCCTAACCGTGGTCGGCCCTGAAGCACCGCTTGCTGCAGGTGTGGTTGATGCTTTCCGTGCCAATGGTTTAAAGATCTTTGGTCCTAGTCAAGCAGCGGCTCAATTAGAGAGCTCTAAAGATTACGCCAAAGCCTTTATGGTGCGTCATCAAATTCCTACCGCAGCCTATGCAACCTTTACCGATGCAGAACAAGCACACGCTTACGTTGAACAGCAAGGTGCCCCTATTGTGGTTAAGGCTGATGGCCTAGCTGCTGGTAAGGGTGTGGTAGTGGCTGAGACTCTTGAGCAAGCTCATCAAGCGATCGACGATATGATTGGTGGCGGTAAACTAGGTGCAGCAGGTGCGCGCGTAGTTATTGAAGGCTTTTTACAAGGTGAAGAAGCAAGCTTTATCGTAATGGTTGATGGTAAGAATGTCTTACCCTTAGCCAGCAGCCAAGACCATAAGCGTCAACTCGATAATGATCAAGGTCCGAATACGGGTGGTATGGGTGCTTACTCACCTGCCCCTATCGTCACAGATGCTTTACATCAGCGCATTATGGATGAAGTAATTTATCCAACCGTGCAAGGTATGGCAGCCGATGGCATCGAGTACACAGGCTATCTATATGCGGGTCTGATGATTGACGAAGGTGATGATGCCACTCGTCCAATCAAGGTATTGGAATTTAATTGCCGTATGGGTGACCCTGAAACTCAGCCGATTATGATGCGTATTCGTAGTGACTATGTTGATGTTCTAGAAAAAGCCATCGACGGTCAACTTGATCAAGCTCAAATTGATTGGGATCCGCGTACGACGCTTGGTGTGGTCATGGCTTCAGAAAACTATCCTGAATCACCACGTACGGGAGATGAGATTACAGGCATCCCTGCAAGCACTGAGAATTGCGTTACCTTCCACGCTGGAACACGCTTAGAAGATGGCCAATTGCTGACGAGTGGTGGGCGTGTCTTATGTGTTACGGCGATTGGTGATACTGTGGAACTTGCTCGTGAAAATGCTTACCAAGCCGTCAAGCAAATCCAATTCCGTGGTCAGCAATACCGTAACGATATTGCATGGCGCGCTTTGAAAGCACAGGAAAGCTAGTGACTGAGCAGACAGCATCTCGCTCTAGCACTCTGAAAACTGGCCTTTTGGGTGGCAGCTTTAATCCCATCCATAAGGCTCATTTACGCTTGGCCTTAGCCGCTTGGGAGTTTCTTGGCTTAGATCAAGTACAATTGCTGCCTGCTGGCCAACCTTGGCAAAAGAAACCACTACAGGTCAGTGCTCAAGATCGTCTAGCCATGTTGCAATTAGCCATACAGGACACACCTCAGCTGCAAATCAATACGCTTGAAATTGAACGTGATGGTCCGACCTACACAATTGATACGCTTAAGAGTTTGCCGCGTGGCCCTGAATACTTTTGGCTAATGGGGAGTGACCAATTAAATAATTTCTCGACATGGCGTGCCTGGCAAGAAATTTTAGACTATGTGCAATTAGTTGTGGTACAACGACCTGGCTATGCCATCCAGATACCGCAAGAATTACAGGAAGAGTTAGATCAAGGCAAGCACAAATTAATCTTTATGCCCTTTGCTGAGTTGGCCATCTCTTCTACCGAAATCCGCCAAAAACTACAAAATCAGGATGATGTTAGTGCCTTGGTGCCAGCACCAGTGCTAGACTATATCAAACAAGAAAACTTATACATCCACAACAAGACAGAGAACTGACTTATTTAATCAGAATGACTATGAATATACAGAAATTACAACGACTGGTGATTGATGCCTTAGAAGATGTCAAGGCACAAGACATTAAGGTCTTCAATACCACTCACCTCACGGGTCTATTTGATCGCGTGATTATTGCCAGTGGTCAATCTAATCGCCAGACTCGCTCATTAGCTCGCAGCGTGGTTGATGCAGTACGTGCTGAAGGCATCGAAATTGTCGCGCTAGAGGGTGAGGATAGTGGCGAATGGGTCTTATTGGATATTGGTGATATCGTTATCCACTGTATGCAACCTGCTATCCGTGCTTACTATAATCTTGAAGCGATTTGGGGCGACAAACCCGTCCGCGTTAAGCTCTTGCCTCAATCAACGCAAGTGCCCATTAGCACGCAAACTTATGATCCACATGATATGAGTGACGACGAGTGAAGTTAATCATTATCGCAGTCGGGATGCGTATGCCTGATTGGGTAGAAACTGCATGGCAGGATTATGCCAAGCGCATGCCTGCCGATTGCGCGATTGAGCTAAAAGAAGTCAAACCTGAGCCACGCACCAGTGGCAAAACTCCCGCTCAGATGATGCAGGCTGAAGCCAAGCGTATTGAAGCAGCAATTCCAGCCAATACACTCACTATCGTACTTGATGAACGTGGCAAAGACATCACAACCATGCAACTTGCCAAGACGATGCAAGAGTGGCGTGAAAGCGGACAAGATGTGGCCATTCTGATTGGTGGCCCAGATGGCTTAGATACCGAACTGAAGAACCGCTATGCCAATAAATTACGCCTATCTTCCCTAACCCTGCCCCATCCTATGGTACGTGTACTACTCGCTGAGCAGCTTTATCGCGCGTGGGCAATTACGGTCAATCATCCTTATCATCGAGCGTAAACTTTTTCTATTGTTATCTCAATCATGAATCACGCAACGGCCTCTATTGCTTTACCAAATTTTCCTGTAATTTACTTAGCATCTGCCAGTCCTCGTCGCCATGAGCTACTCAATCAAATTGGTATTGCGCATGAAATTCTTCGTTTACCCGAGGTCGACGGTGAGGATGAACCACGCTTAGATAATGAGGCAGCGGCGGATTATGTGAAGCGCACGGCTTTAGACAAGGCCCAACGCGCCATGGCCTATCTTGATGAGCAAGAACTCTTTAAGCGCCCTATTCTTACTGCAGATACTGCCGTCATTTACGAGAATTTGGTTTTAGGTAAACCACAAGATGAAATTGATGTTGCGCAGACTCTCTCACTACTCTCTGCTAAGCAGCATGAGGTGCACACAGCCATTGTCTTAGCGCATCACGGTGAGATTTATCAAGATGTGTGTATCAGCAAAGTCACCATGCGCAGCATTACAGCACGTGAGATTGCTATGTATGTTGCCAGTGGCCAGGCACAAGGTAAAGCTGGTGCGTATGCAATCCAAGGTTTAGCCTCTATATTTATCGAAAAAATTGAAGGCAGTTACAGTGGCATCATGGGCTTACCACTGTTCGAGACGTGGCGCTTATTGCAGCACACACTGAAATAGTCTAAGCCCAGTATCCGAGCAAATATCACGCTACCCAGTCTCTCGTATAAGCTTACTGTCTCTATATAAGAAAGTCGCTAGTCAGTCTGGGGCTCTCGCACCTGAAAAATTCAATAAAAAAGACCTTCAAAAGAAGGCCTCTCTTACACCTTATACACTCACTAAACAATCTTATTCAGCATCTGCCTGATTTTCAGGCATCGCACGAACAAAGGCTTCTTCCTTACGACAAGCTTCTTCAATACGTGCGATCGTACGCCATTGCTTTACATCTAAACCAAATCGATAAGCATTCAGAATTTGCGGAAAGAGATAGACATCAGCCATAGTTGGTGTATCACCATGGCAGAATACGCCAGTTTCAGGGCTAGACGCCAAGAGTTTCTCCAGAGCATCAAATCCTGTCTTAATCCAATGTGCTGACCATTCTTTCGTCGCATCGGCATCTGCAGATAAATTATTTTCTAGATATTGCAACACGCGTAGGTTTTGTAGGGGATGAATATCACACGCTACCATCTGCGCTATTGCACGCACTCGAGCACGGCCTGCGTACGTGCTAGGCAAAATAGCAGGATCAGGATAACGATCTTCTAGATACTCAATAATCGCTAGAGATTGCCCAACACTTACCATATCATCCACAAAGAATGGCACCATAGCCATCGGATTGAGTTGTAAATACTCTTCAGTCTTATGTTGCCCCTTACGTAGATGTACAGGCACTGCCTCATAAGCAACTTTCTTAAGGTTTAAAGCAATACGCACACGAAAAGCGGCTGAGCTTCGGAAAAAACCATACAGTGACGCCATATACGTCTCCTCTTTTTTATAAATTATTAAATCTTGTGTCTTAGCTTATTTAAACTTATGCCTAAACTTATTCCAACTGACTTATTTAAACTTAGGCTTTTATATATATTAGCTTAGGCCTTACGTGAAAGCTCTTTAGGTAAAGGAAAAGATACATTCTCTTCAATACCAGCAACTTTACGCACCGACAAAGCACCTAATTCTTTTAAGCGCTGAATCACATCTTGCACCAAAACTTCAGGCGCAGATGCACCTGCCGTAATACCAATTGTCTGCTTATCTTGCAACCATTCTGGTTTAATTGATTCTGGACCATCAATTAAATACGAGGGACAATTCAGACGCTCAGCCACCTCACGCAAGCGATTAGAGTTCGAGCTATTCACACTACCCACCACAAAAAAGATATCGCAGTTAGGTGCCATCATCTTCACTGCATCTTGACGATTTTGTGTGGCATAGCAAATATCACTTTTCTTGGGTGCAACAATAGTCGGGAAACGGTCTTTAAGCGCTTGTGTCACCATTGACGCATCATCAACCGAGAGTGTAGTTTGGGTGACGAAAGCCAGATTTTCTGGGTTCTCAACCACTAATTGCTCTACATCTTCTGGAGTTTCAACTAAATACATACGACCACGTGCTTGCCCTAAAGTGCCTTCGACTTCAGGGTGGCCTCGGTGACCAATCATAATAATCTCATGCCCCGCCTCATGCATCTTTTTCACTTCAATATGCACTTTAGTAACAAGTGGACAGGTGGCATCAAAAACCTTCAAGCCGCGCTCTTCAGCTTCCTCACGTACAGCCAAAGACACACCATGCGCCGAAAACACAACGATTGAACCTGTTGGTGCTTGATCCAGCTCATCAATAAACACTGCCCCCTTATCGCGTAAAGATTGCACGACAAAGCGATTATGCACAATCTCGTGACGCACATAAATTGGCGCACCATGAATTTCTAAGGCACGTTCAACAATATCAATTGCACGATCCACGCCTGCACAAAAACCACGTGGTTCAGCCAAAAGAATCTGTGCATCATTACTCATTACAACACTCCAATAATTGACACTTCAACCAATAAATCAACACCAGCAAGGGGATGGTTAAAGTCAAAAACAGCCTTATCGCCGTCAAAGTATTTAAACAAACCAGAGAACTTACCACCATTCGGTGCAGTAAATTCGACTAAATCATTTTCATTAAATTCGGTAGTTTCACCCGCATTCTCAGCCAGCATTGCACGGGTCACAGCTTGCAACAAATCTGGATTACGCTCACCGAAGGCATCCGCAGCAGCGAGTTCATAGCTAAACTCATCTCCCTCACTACGACCAATCAATGGTTGTTCCAATGACTCAGGCCACTGACCCATACCTAATTGTAAGGTACCTGGATGACCATCATAGGTATCAATAAAGATATTCCCCTTGCCTTCACCCGAATTTAAAGTGATACGGTAGTTCAAGGTTAAGTAGGATTGCGGAAGGACAATTTTATTCACTTTGCTATATTTTCCATGAGAAATCGCACATGCTGACATATACGATAGATAAACTTAAAAAGGTATTTTAACGATTATGCAAACTTTTCGCTCAGATTCAAAGCCAGAGCGCTCAAGAGAGTGTCTAATTTCAGATTCAGGCCATGAACGCCCCCGTGAACGCCTGATTCAACATGGCCCCCATGTGCTGACGACAGCAGAACTCTTAGCCATTATTCTAGGCACAGGTCCTCGAGGGGATAATGTGGTGAATTTTACCACTCAATTACTGAAACACTTCGGTAGTTTACGCGCTTTATTAAGTGCAAGCCCTCAAGAACTTACTAAAATCAGGGGCTTAGGCATCGCTAAAAGCAGCCAAATCATGGCATTACATGAGTTAGCGATTCGTTCTTTAGAAGAACAATTGCGTAATACTAATGTGCTCAATCAATCTCATCTAGTTAAGAAATATTGTGCACGCCAACTAGGGCACCATACGATTGAATATTGCCACGCACTATTTCTAGATAAAAGCTTTCATCTCTTACACACTGAAGTCGTCGCCAAAGGAACCATCGACCAAGCCTCAGTCTACCCACGTGAAATCGTTAAAGCAGCGCTTAAGCATCATGCTAGCCACGTCATCTTAGCGCACAATCACCCTTCAGGCTCCTTAAGCCCGAGCGCGGCTGATATTGGTCTAACCGAACACTTGAAGAATGCGCTAGCACTGGTCGACATTCAACTTATAGATCACTTGATTGTGGCAGCTGGTAAAGCAGTTTCTTTGGCGGAGATGGGACATATGTGAACATTAGAGCAAGAATATTTCTACTTTAGCGCGTAGATATTTTTTGTAATCTCATATCTGTGGATTGAGGCTTAGAATACTTAAACAGTGTTAATTGCTATTTAGTTGCCTGAATTGTCGCTTTGAATACAGTTATAATGTCATTAATTTGGTAAATCTATATAATAGTTAGATATAAGTTTATAGAGCTTATTTCTTATAATTTTATCTTCATATAAAGCGAATAATATGCGTAGCAATGTAACGATTATTTTTAGTCCTAAAGAGCAATTGGTTTACGAAAGCATCATCCCTGCAGAGCGAGTTGATGCCGAAGAAGCTCGTAAGTGGTTAATTGACAAGTGGACTGAGCTTGAGTGCGAGCCAATTCGTCAAAGTGGTAAGGTTCTTCTTTTAGACCGCATCTTAGGTATCGCTGATCAAGTTGGCTATCACTGGATGAACGACCACCCTGAACGTGCAGCTGAGTTTGCTGAAAAATGCTCTCTCGCCCTTGACTCTGAAGTCGTAAAAATTGACCTCCCTGGCGGCTCAATTACCTCTGCTTAAGACAATATAGTAGGCTTAGAAAGTTTTTTATTGACTAATAATTCACTGCTTTTTAAGCCTCTTTTTGTTGCCATCATACAACTGAATATGGTCATACTCCAGACTATTAAACTATTTTTGGCAAAAAATCCCAATTAATACTTAACCTTAAGATTAATCTAGGTTAAAATGCCTGATTCAATCTTGGACACGTTGCTCATTAATTTTATGCCTTGTTTTATTTTCTAGGCCTAAAAATAATTGCTTTGGAAAACGTTTTGGGAATCATTACAAACTTACTTTCCAAACTTGAGCTGGCGACCCGTTATATCTTTAAGGAAATCTAATGAAAGAAGGCATTCACCCAGAATACCGTGATGTTGTGTTTCTAGACCAACAAACAGGTAACAACTACATCATCCGCTCTACAGCGAATACTCGTGAAACAATCGAAATCGACGGTAAAACATATCCATTGTTTAAATGTGACGTGACTTCTGAGTCTCATCCTTTCTACACTGGTGCACAAACTCGTATCGTTGAAACTGGCCGTGTTGAGAAATTCCGCGCCCGTTTTGCACGTACAGCAGGTGCCATCAAGAAGTAAGCCGATTTCATTGCTGATACCCATACTTAAGACACTTAAGACCAGTATCACAATTGAGCTAAGAGAAAGCAGTCTTTATCATGTAAAGGCTGCTTTTTTGTGCTTTAATACTAGCTTAATACCTTATATATACTGAAAGACGACTTTTTAACATTTCATTCACTGTGCCACTTAGTCAAACCAAAACGCCCGCTCGTCTAACCGAGCCCGCCACACGCAAATTGCCACGTAATATCTTATTTTGGCTAATGTCCGCCTATATATTGGCTGGATTGTTTTGGCGTGACCCTTGGAAAACCGATGATATCACTGGCTTAGCGAGCATGTTAAGCCTGCTTGAGCACCCTGAGTCTTGGTTAACAAGTCATGTTGGCAGTATGCCGCTGACTCAAGAGGGTCCTCTAACCACCTGGCTTGGGGCGCTGTCGATAACCCTCTTCGCACCAATTTTTGCACTCTTTATTGACCCTTTTGAGGCTAAGATTGCCGCCTCTCGCCTACCTAATCTACTTTATTTCTTTGGTTTAATGTGGGGCTTATGGTATGGCACATATCTACTAGCACGACGCCCTGAAGCTCAACCACTGCCATTACCATTTGGGGGTGAACCAAATCCACGTGATTACGGCCGCATGATCGCTGACGTGGCATTCCTTTTTATGATTGCAACAGTTGGTATCTTGGTTAAAATCCACGAAACCAGTCCATTCCCATTGATTCTAGTGATTCATTCACTGGCTTTTTATGGTTTTGTCCGTCTTTTAGATCACCCCATTCAGGCTAGTAGTGTACTTAGCCTAATGCTCACCGCCGCCTTTTTAACTCGTGGCTTAATTGGTCTCGCCCCCTTAGTCCTCTGCGCCTTGGCTTTGTTCGCTAGCTGTTTTTACACCAAGCGTCAAAAACTCTTTTTGCTAGCCGCGCTAATTATCGCCAGCATTCTTAGCTTTGTTTGGGCCATGGCTAGCAAGCAATCAGACTTTTCTTGGTTCTCTGAGTGGTGGTATTGGAATACAAGCTCTTTTGCTTGGGATAAATTCAGCCATATCGGCAAGAATTTGCGCGACCTTGTTTGGTTTTTATGGCCAAGCTGGCCGTTTGCTGTGCTCGCCTTATGGAATTGGCGACATTGGTACAAAGCCCCTCATATATACATACCCGCAAGCCTAGTAGTGGCCAACCTCTTACTCATTTTTTCAGTAGCCAACTCTTTTGAAACCGAATACGCAACCTTAACGATTCCCATGGCTATTCTTGCTGCCATGGCAATTCCAACCTTGCGCCGTAGCGTGATCAATCTATTGGATTGGTACTCAATTATGGTGATTTCCTTATTCTTTATAACTGTATGGCTTGGTTGGGTAGCTTTATATCTCGGTTGGCCAGCGCAAATCAATCACAATATCATGCGTTTGATTCAAGGCTTCGATATCACTATTAATTACTTCGCCTTGATAGGCGGTGCACTCATCACCGTACTTTGGGGTATCTTGGTGCGTTGGCGTCTAAGCTATAACCCTTCAGCCATGTGGCGCGGGATTGTATTAACTGCCGCAGGCCTCACTTGCTCCTGGTTACTTATTGTCATCCTATGGATGCCTGCTGTTGACTACAACCGAAGTTACCGCGTAGTAGGTCAAAGTTTGGCACAAGTCGCTGAACAACAAATCCCAGCGAATGAGTGTATACGCGCACAAGGCATGGGTTTGGGTCAACGCTCTGCGCTCTACGTATTTAGCGGCATTCAATTTAATAATAGCAGTGCATGTAACTACGTATTAATTCAGACGAATACAGCACAATTGCAAGATGACAGTAAAGCGTATGCGGAACTAGGTACAGTAATGTGGAAGGGACAACGTCGAGCTGAGCGACATGGTGAGACATTTATTTTATTAAAACGCTTTAACTAACGGTTATTTTTGATGTCCGCCTCCTCTCACAATAACGCCAACACCCGCATCAGTACGAATACGACAATTCGTACGAGTATTTTACAACAAGCATGGCCAATCCTGATTAGTCAATGGGCTGGGGTGTCTTTCGCCGTTTTAGACACCATGATGCTAGGTAATCACAGCCCAGAGTCCTTACAGACTATGAGCTTGGCAGCATCTATCTTCATTACGGTAAACATCAGCTTAACCGGTGTTATACATGCTCTAATCCCGATTTTTTCTCAATTAATCGGCTCTAAGAAATATCAGGATGTAGGCCAACTTTGGGGCCAAGGTATCTGGCTAGGTATGTTCTTGGCCTTAATTGCTGGCCTATTGCTTTTATTCCCAAATATATGGCTCAGCATCTCGGGTGATGTGCCTGAAAGCGTACGTGAGCAAGTGTCTACATACTTACGCATTGTCTATTTTTCAATGCCCGCCTCGCTTATGTTTCGGGCGATATACTCTATTTGCACCTCAGCACAGCGACCCAAGCACGTGATGTATATTAGTGTTGTCGGTATCTTAATTAAAGCCGTACTGAATTGGATTTTAATTTTCGGCTATTTTGGCTTACCTGCTTTGGGTAGTACTGGCGCTGGTATCTCCACTACCCTAGTTAGTTGGTTAATGTTTGTTTTTGGTCTTTGGATACTATTCTCAGACCCCTATTATGAGAAATTTAAGCTGACGCTTGGCCGTCCACAATGGCGCCACTTTAGTGAGATTTTAAAATTAGGTATTCCTATGGGTGGCTCTTACTTTGTTGAGGTCAGCGCCTTTACATTTATGGCTCTACTCGCTGCCCGTGAGGGAACGCACGTATCAGGCGCCCACCAAATTATGGCCAATTTAGCGGCTGTTCTCTATATGATGCCCATGTCCTTTGGTATTGCTACCTCTTCCTTAGCTGCTCAAGCCATTGGAGGACGTAACTTAATCCTCTCCCATCGGATTATCCGCATCGGCTTCATGATCATGTTCTGTGGTGCTATTCTTAGCAGCTTATTAGTTTACTTCGGTAAACACAATATTATCGGTCTGTATACATCTGATGCTCAGGTAGCCTTAATGGCCGCGAGCCTCCTGACAATCGCACCATTTTTCCATATCTTGGATTCCTATCAATGTATGAATACATACACCTTACGTGCTCATAAGATTGCTGCAGTACCGTTTTTGATTCAGACCTTGATGCTGACGGGCGTAGGGCTAGGCGGTGGTTTTTACTTTGGATACGGCCCAGGCCAAGGTGGTCTGACATGGCTCAGCCAGATCTTCACTCCAGGTGCAGCCGCGGGCGTCTCAAGCCTGTGGATTATGTGCTGCATCGCCTTAACTTCTTGCGGCATAATTTTGCATCTATGGTATAGAAGAATTATCTATAAGCCCTTAGTTGCTCCACTCCTTAAGGCGCAATAGTCACACTCAGGTGAAGCAAGTCTTGATAAAACGTGGGTTTTATGCCAATAAAATCATAAAAACCCAATAATTACTGTGTAAAATCATAAGTTTACTTGCCCTAAACTTAGCTTAATTATATAATTTTAGATTAACCTTTTAACGGGTTAATTCTTAGTTTAATCTTTAGGCCTAGTTTTAACCTAGAGCAAATAGAGAATAAGCCGTTATTGGTTAAAATATATTTTTTGAATTTATTCATAAGGCAGTTCTGAGCCAAAAATCAGATCTTACAACTTAATGAGGTGTTAATATGGCAAAAGTATGCCAAGTAACCGGTAAGCGCCCCAAGACCGGTAATAATGTTTCTCACGCTAACAACAAAACCAAGCGTCGTTTCTTGCCTAACTTGCAATCACGTCGTTTCTGGGTTGAAAGCGAGAACCGTTGGGTTCGTCTACGTATTTCAGCAAGTGCTTTACGTACGATTGACAAGAAAGGTATTGATGTCGTTATCGCTGAAATGCGCGCTAACGGTCAAACAGTTTAAGCCTTGGGTGCTTAAATTTAACTAACCCCTAGGAGCTTAAAATGGCAAAAGGTATTCGTGAAAAAATTAAATTAGAGTCAACTGCTGGTACTGGTCACTTCTACACCACTACTAAAAACAAGCGTAACATGCCTGAAAAAATGTTGATCAAAAAATTTGATCCAGTTGTTCGCAAGCACGTTGAATACAAAGAAACTAAATTGAAATAATTGTCTATTTAGTGAATTTGAAAAGAACCTCGTCATATTGGCGAGGTTTTTTATTGATTACAGTTAACTATCATAAATAAATTAACGATAGGTTTTACCTAAAACAAGAATAAAAATAATTGCTTTGCTTTATTATATGAGAACTATTATTATTTACTTAGATTAAGTCAATAAATGAGGTTCCACATGATTATCATCGAAAAAACTAGCCAAGCACTTTTACACATGAGCGTCGCGTTTGCGATTAGCTATGGGTTTACGGGCTCATTAGCATTCGGTGGCTTAATGGCTGTAGTGGAACCTATTTGCAACGTCTTACTGCTCCCCTTGCATGACAAGATGTGGCGCCGTATTAAGTATCGCTATCGTACACAACAACGCATTCAGCAACGCACACAACAACATACAGCACAAAACTTACAGCACTTGGGTGCGTAACTCTAGCCACCTTAACGCAGCTCCCGTCACACGAGGACGAAGGCGGCGCAAGACCTCAGCATGGTATTCATTTAACCATTGCACTTCAGCATCACTTAATAAAGACTTCTCAATACAACGCGTATCAATCGGGCATAGTGTTAAGGTTTCAAATTTTAAGGCATCCACAAATTCTGTACTCTCGGCACGTACATTACATACTAAGTTCTCAATCCGAATCCCCCACTGCCCAGGACGATACACACCAGGTTCATTTGAGGTAATCATCCCCTCTTGCATCTGCGTATTAGGGAATGAAGAGGCTCGATGCGAAATCACTTGTGGGCCTTCATGGACATTTAAAAAGTATCCCACTCCATGGCCAGTGCCATGACCATAATCTAAGCCATTCTGCCATAAGGGAGTGCGAGCTAAGGTATCCAATAAGGGAGCAGGATAAGCCACAGGAAACACCGCTTGAGATAAAGCGATCATACCTTTTAAGACTGTCGTGTAATCATGCTTGTGCTCTGCACTAATCTGGCCGACAGGCACTACACGGGTAATATCGGTAGTACCGTTAAAATACTGCCCACCCGAATCAATTAAGAGCAAACCATCACCACGAATATAAGCATAAGATTCTGGTGTCGCTCTATAGTGTGGCATAGCGCCATTGCCATTAAAGCCAGCTATAGTAGCAAAACTAGGACAGACATAATATGGCTGACGAGCTCGCGCCGCACAGATTTGCTCATCAATCAGGAGCTCACTAATTGTCTCACCATCTTCTAAAGCTTGTTCAAACCAGGCAAAAAACTCGCATAAGGCGGCACCATCTTGTTCCATGGCTTCACGCACATTCTCTAAGTCTTGCGCACTCTTACGAGATTTGAATAATTGCGACGGATTGATTTTTTCAATCGTTTTAGAACAGCTGGACTGACTCATGCTTAAGGTCACACGAGCGGGATCGATAAGCATAGTTTTATCATTAGGTAATGATTGCAAAACTGTTAAGCACGTATCATAATCGACTAAGTCGATTCCATCTGCTGCTAAAACCTGAGCTAATGCCTCATCAACTTTGTCCGCATGAATAAATAACTGCGCTCGCTTTGCATCAATCAGCAGATGCGCTAAAAACACGGGATTATAGTCAACATCAGAGCCGCGCAAGTTAAGCATCCAGGCAATATCATCTAAAGCACTAATAAAATGATAATCTGCACCTGTCGATTGCATCTGCTCGCGCACTTGCTGTAATTTACTTGCTCTAGAAACGCTTACAAAAGGTGCTTTATGCTCGTATAAAGCTTGACGCGGCAAAGCTGGACGCACTATCGCTAACTCATCAAATAAATCGATATCACTGACAATGCTCGCACCAACTTTTTCCAAATCCTGTTCCAATTGACGAGCCAGTTTAAGTGCCATAATCATGCCATTAAAACCAACACGATCACCCTTTGCCACATACTGACATAGCCACTCATTGAGTCCTAAGACATCTGGCTCACCTAATTTCATCAGCTCAATACCGCTGCCCGATAACTGTATACTCGCTTGCTCCCAGTAGCGGCTATCCACCCATAGACCAGCAAAATCAGACGTAACTACTAAGGTACCTACTGAGCCAGTGAAGCCACTTAAGCGCTCTCTTTGTTTCCAATATTCTGGCAGGTATTCTGAAAGGTGTGGATCAGCTGAAGGAACAATCCATGCTGTTAATTGAGCTGCAGCCATCTGCGCGCGTAATTGCTCAAGACCTTGTGAAATTGATAAACTCATGCTGCACACCTCGTGATTTTGCCGCCAAAAAATGGGACTCTGTGTAAAATAGATAAATAGAATTTTAACAGGATATTGTATGCGTTTTTATATTGCTTTTGCGGCAATCTCAAGCATGTTCGCCGTTGCACTTGGAGCTTTTGGAGCACATGCTTTAAAGGCGATCCTTAGTCCCGAGCGTCTAGCTGTATGGAATACCGCAGTTTTTTATCAATTAAGCCATAGTATTGCGCTCTTAATTTTAGTTGCTCTTAGCCCTTATCTACAGGCTAGATGGCAAGCACTTGGGCTTAAGTTTATGCTGGCAGCCATTGTACTTTTTGCTGGTAGTTTATACGCTCTTGTTCTGAGTGATATTACTAAGCTAGGTATGATTACACCAATCGGCGGAATCTGTTTCTTAATTGCCTGGATATGTATTGCAATCGCTGCCATCAAAAAGCAATAAAGCATCTCTCGCAACGATACACCCACGGCAACGATATTCAGCACACTCTCACATTCAGCTTATAGCGCTAACAATATCCATAAAAAACCTCAGTCAGAATAAGTTAAAAACTCATTACTCACTGAGGTCATTATTCTTGGTAGTTAACAAAGAACCACCAAGTTCTGGCTCATTGATTAAGCAGCTACGGCTGAAAAATCTAGTTTTACACCAGTTTTAGCTTGCAACTCTTCAGCACTTACACCTTCGGCTATTTCAACGACTTTCAAGCCTTCAGGTGTCACTTCAAGAACACCTAAGTCCGTGATAATAATATCCACTACGCCCAGACCTGTTAAAGGTAGATTGCATTCAGGCAGGATTTTTAAATCTTCTGTGCCGTCTTTTTTGCGTGCCACATGCTCCATAAGAACAATCACGCGACCAACACCTGCGACCAAGTCCATAGCGCCGCCCATGCCCTTAACCATCTTCCCTGGAATCATCCAGTTGGCAAGGTCGCCTTTTTCAGAAACTTGCATAGCACCTAGGATGGCTAGATTAATCTTGCCACCACGGATCATACCGAATGAATCTGCTGATGAGAAAAATGATGAGCCAGGCAATGAGGTTACGGTTTGCTTACCTGCATTAATCATATCTGGATCAAGCTCAGCCTCAGTTGGAAATGGGCCAATACCTAATAAGCCATTTTCCGATTGTAGCCAAACTTCCATATTATCGGGTACGTGGTTAGCCACCAATGTTGGCAGGCCAATACCTAGGTTCACATAGAAACCATCTTGTAATTCTTTAGCAGCACGCGCTGCCATCTGATCACGATTCCAAGCCATGTTTATACTCCTTATTCTGGACGGGTTGTACGTTGTTC
>CAYFVY010000034.1:0-16877 GCA_964346715.1 uncultured Pelistega sp.
GTGCCTGCCGTATTCGTCGTAGCCGCGATCTTAATAAGACCAATAAAGCGCTTGAAGAAGAAAGCTTAGCCCAAGAAAACCTCGACTTATTTTAGTTACTCCTCTGCCGAAAATTTTCCAACTACTCCAAATAGTCTGTCCTATGGCATGCCTATTAGGGGCAGGCATTCTTGATACGGAAGTGTGGTTATTCTGCATTTAAAACAATGTCTATATATATAGAAATGTTTTTGTAAAAATAAAATGGGAGAGGCTTAAAATTTTAAGTAAATAGGACGTAAATTGCTGCAGCTTAATGTTTACATAATGAAAATTTCATCTGATATTTATCAAATAGTTTAGTAATAAGGTGTAATACCTGAGTGAGTTGGTTGGTTTTTGACATAAATCAATTGAAGTTTTCTCGATTTTCTATAGTCTATACACTTAGTGGGGTTTGAGTCATTAAATAATCTCACTTTAAATTAAGAGGAAGAAAGATTATGAAAAATAAGCTATTTTGTACATTATTAAGTGCTGCTTTATTTAGTACTGGCGCTGTTTATGCTCAAGCTCCAGTGAATAAGGGTGGCCTACCAGGCTATGAAGTAACAATGGCGCCAGACAGTGTGGCTAAGCTTCCACGTGTCAAGCAAAAACTTGTTGACCCACCATTCGTACCTGAGCACTCTCAAGTAGCACCTGAATCACCTCGCATTGTTGAGGTTGAAATGTTTATTGATGAGAAAGAGATTGAGGTTGAGCCTGGTGTATTTATGTGGGCATTTACCTTCAATGGTACAGTTCCTGGTCCGCTAATCGTGGTTCACGAGGGCGACTATGTTGAGCTTACCTTGAAAAACTTAACCCATAACAAATTAGTTCATAACATTGACTTCCACGCCTCTACTGGTGCGCTTGGTGGTGGTGACTTAACATTCGTCGCCCCAGGTCAAGAAGTTGTTTTACGCTGGAAAGCGATTAAACCTGGTGTTCATATCTATCACTGTGCTCCTGGCGGCGCAATGATTCCATGGCACGTTGTACACGGTATGAACGGTGCTGTGATGGTTCTACCTAAGGATGGCTTACGTGCTCCTGATGGTAAACAACTTTCATACGATAAAGCTTACTATATCGGTGAACAAGACTACTATATTCCAAAAGATGAGCATGGTAACTACAAGCGTTACGATCGCCCAGACATCTCTTTTGCTGACGATAAGAAAGTGATGGACGGTCTAATTCCTTCACACATTACTTTCGGTGACCGCAAAGGTGCTTACACAGGTGATAACGCGATGACAGCCAAAGTTGGTGAAACAGTTCTGCTTATTCACTCTCAAGCTAACCGTTACTCTTACCCACACTTGATCGGTGGTCATGGTGAGTACGTATGGGAGCGCGGTAACTTAGCTGATACACCAATGCGTGACCTAGAAACATGGTCAATTGCAGCGGGTTCTGCTGGTGCAGCTTTATACACCTTTAAGCAACCTGGTGTTTATGTATACTTGAACCACAACTTGATTGAAGCGATTAACTTAGGTGCAGTTGCTGAGATTAAAGTTGAAGGTACTTGGGACAATGACTTGATGGAGCAACTTAAAGCTCCAAGCCCACTTACTGAATCTAAGAAGTAATTTTTAGTGAAGTGGTGTTGTCTTCATCGACAACATAAGCAGCAAATTGTGTAGTCTGTCTAGGTTCCACACAGGGGCCTGGATAGACTCACCATAGAATTTCTAGTATTTTGTAGGGGGAATCAGCATTAATGAAAAACTATTTTATTAAATTTTTAGTTTGTTGTTTGATGCTCGTAGGCGGCTCTGCTTATGCCCAGAAAATCACATTTGATCTCCTTGGACCTGATGGTCCTGTCACACACGAAAGCTATTCTGGTAAATATTTAATGCTAGCCATTGGCTACACCTCGTGTCCCGATATCTGTCCGACGACTTTGTATGAATACGGTTTGTCGATGAAAGCTATCAAGAACCCAGATGCGCTTCAACCTATATTTGTGACCATTGATCCTGCGAACGACGATATCGATCGTCTGAATATGTATACGAATTTTTTCGATAAGCGGATTGTGGGTCTCTCAGGAAGCATGGCCAATATTCAAAATCTTGCTGATCAATTGGGCGCTACATTTGGCTATCGCATGAATGGCAAGAAAATTGAAAATCCTGAACGTGGTATGTCATACACGGTATATCACAGTGCGCTTATCTATCTTATAAGCCCAGAGCGTGAAATCCTTGATGTATACGATTACCAAATTGGTGATGCCGACCTTACCATTGCCCTCGATAAGGTTTTAGGGGATGGGACTAAGGCAGCGGGTGCCGCAGCAACAGAAGCCACTGATACCGCCGCTCAAGCGCAAGACGCCAAGGCTGAAACTGATAAATCTGAGAGCACAGTTACAGCTGCCGCGGCAACAGCAGCAGGTACGAGCACGAGTTCAAGCTCAAGCAAGAGTTGTCCTTTACCAAATGGTTTCCAAGCCAGTAAAGAGCCTGTTGAGCTATCGAGTATTGTTGATACTGTGCCGAGCACTAAGGTGAGCTTATTAAATCTATGGGCAATTTGGTGTGCCCCGTGTCGTATCGAATTACCGATCCTTGATCGCTTTGCCGCTGAGCAGAAAGATATGGGTGTGGCGGTTCTTAATTTGAATGACAAGGCTGATAAGATTACAGAGTTTTTTGCTAAAGCTGATATCAAGAATCTCAGCCAACAAAGTACCGATGATGGCAAGTTATTACGTCGTCTGGGCGGTATGGGTTTACCGTTTAATGCGCTGTTTGTTGATGGTAAAGCCGTTGCATTCAAGAATGGTATTATAGAAGAAACAGATTCTCTTAGCCGTTATGCACAATGTGTAAATACGGCGAATCACTAGGCTTATTTTAGCCATTTACTTTTATTTTGAGGTAAACAATGAAAAAGTTATCATTTGTATTAGCCGCTTTATTCTTAGCTTCTGGCGCTGCTCTAGCTGCCGATCAAACAACAACTACCGTTGAGAATTGCGCTATTCAAGAAGTGTTACCTGGCAAAGATATGACTGGAGCTTTTGTAACGTTCCAGCACAAAGGCCCATCAGTCAATATTATTTCTGCTGAGATTCCAAGCATTACAACACACGTTGAGCTGCACTCAATGGAAATGAAAGACAATGTGATGACCATGATTCCTTTAACTGACCCTAAATTAGATGAAGGTACTCGTGAGTTCAAAAAAGGTGCTGACCACGTGATGGTAATGAACATTCCTGCTGACAAGATCCCGAAAGTTGGCGAAACTCATGCCATGACATTTAAATTTAGTAATAACACACAAGTGACTTGTGATGCTGTTGTTAAGTCAATTGATGAAGTGATGAAAGAAGCTAAAATGCATCACTAATTTGACATAAGTAGTTCATCACAGGCAGGTGCTTCACTCACTTGCTTGTGATACAAGAAGTGATAAGAGGGGTTTTAATTATGAAAAGGCGTGAATTTCTTCGTTATACAGCTGCGTGTGGCCTGGCTTTATCACACCCAGAGCTGGCTTGGTCAGCGACGAGTGTAAAGTCACTATACAGCCCAACGCGTTATCTTTTTATTGCCGATAGCGACTCTTACTACATTACTATTTTCGATGTACAGACACAAGAACAAGTTGATTTATTAAACTTCAACATCAAACCTCAAGTGATTGAGATAGCGCGCGATGACTCCATGATGGTGGTGGGCAACTTTGAGGTTTCCAGTCTTATTCTGTATGATTTGAAGACACGAGTGAAGCGCACTATCCCATTACCTTCGCCGCTGTACGAAACATTCTTTGTGCCGCAATCCAAGCTGATGGCGTTTGCCTTGCGTGATCAAGTCGGCATGCTCAATTATGAGACGGGTGAGATTAAGGTCTTCCCAGAGCGATTTGATTCAGCGCGCCGTAACACGCATTTATACGCTTACTATAATCTGCTCTTTAGTTCATTTAGCCAAACCTTTTGGGTGCTTGACGAAGACAATCCACGTATTTTCCGTAAATCGGCTTATGATGCAGATGATAAGCCATGGGATATCATTGATTTCTCTAAGCGCATTCAGACTCGACCTGGTTGGGGCTTAGATGCAGGGATTGCCAGCCCAGAAGACTATATGATGGCCTTCACCACCAAAGAAGGTTCTGAAGGTCTGGTCTATTTCCCTGAAGAGGATAAATTACTCAGTACTGGACCTATGCACGTAGCGGGTTCTTCTTATCGCCCTTTACTCTTGCCGTATATTGATTACTACTCAAAGCGTGTGTTATTCGGTGATGTGAGCGGTAATATTGCCTTATTTAACTTCGATCAAAGTGAAAAAGCGCAGCGCTTTAAAGTTAATTTCTCACCACGTATTTTCCGTAGCGGTTGGTTAGAAAGCACGTGGATGCTGGGTGGTGATAAGGGTCTTCAATTCCAATCCTACGATAATCCAGACGATATGAAACTCTATCGCTTCCCTTATGAGGTGAAGGATATGTGGGTATCTGGTGATAGTAAAACCTTATATATGGTGGTGGATGAGGGACGCCCTCAAGTCTTGCGCTACGATATCCGCAGTAAAGAAGAGATGGATCCAATGCCAATCCGTGGGGTGGTTATGGGTGGACGCCTACGCATGGGTAGTAATAATAGTATTTGTTATTAAGCGGGTGTCCGTACACGCAAGACGTATCCATACGTACTTAGTGCATGTAATTCCAGCATGTTAACAACATAAAAAGGCCTGAATGTAGATAGAGTACATTCAGGCCTTTTCCCTGGTTTTTGAGATTCAGGTTTTAATAGCTTCTTGGTGCTTGGTTTGAGTTCTAAGGATTAGTTAAAAGCACCTAATTTATCTTCTTGCTCTACGCCCCAAACAAAATCAATCCATTGACGGGCTTTCGCGGCGGTAGTGGCATTACGATATTGCATTAAGCGCTCTACTTTGGCCTCAATTTCCGAGCGGCTTAAGGTATTACCTGGGTCGCCTTTTGGCTCATCAATAAAGGCTTCAAATTCACGACCATCCTTAGTTTTGACACTCACCTTACCTAACCATTGGTTTGGATAAGCGCCATCGACTTGCGTGTCTAATTGCATACTGACTTTTTGGCGGAAAGCATCGATTTTGTCGTCACCTAAAGCGCGATCGAATTCATCTAAACCAGCGAATTGCTGATAGGCAACAATACCAAGCACTGTACCCATAGAGAATTTAGATTGGTGTACGGTTTCAGGCTTGTCTACAGCACCAAGTACATCAATCGCTGCTTGGTGTACATGAGTTTTTACCTCAGCAATCTCATCTGCTTGCAATTGATTATCTTGCATAGCTGCCAATAAGGCATCAGCGGCTGGGTGTGTATGACGGCAAGAAGCATGGAATTTAAATGAAGTCTCTAGTAGCGCCCAACGAGAGCCTAAGCGATCGACTAATTTACTTGGATCTGCGTCGCTTGACATGCCTGCACCCATGCCTTGTTTGCCTTCAAGGATTTGTTGTGCACCAGTAAAGCCGTCTTGTGCCAAGTAGGCGGCCATGAGGCCATTAGCAGCGGCTTTAGCGGTGTGTAATTGCTTAGAATCAGCGGCGGTGCGTAAGAACTCCCATAAACCAGCTGCTTGTGTACCTGCAGAGCCAATCGCGTGGAGCATCTGCTCTGGGTTTAACTTTAAGAGGCTACCTACAGTAACTGCTGCAGCGATAGTGCCAGCGGTGGCTGTCGTGTGGAAAATCTTGTAATGCGAGCGGCCAAGGAATTCACCAACACGAATACCAACCTCGTAACCCACTACACAAGCGGTTAAGAGATCGCGACCTGAAGCCCCAATACTTTGCGCAACGGCTAAAGCAGGTGGGAAGACCACACAGGCAGGGTGAAAGACTGAGCTATTGTGTAAATCATCTTGCTCTACCATATGCGCAGCAGCAGCATTGACCATGGCGGCGAATAGGGGAGAGGTTGAGCGACCTGAAGCAAGGATTTGAGCTTTACCTTGCTCAGGACCTTGTGCAATCGCAAAGGCTTCAATGGTTTTGACTGGGCGCTCTGTTGAACCCGCAAAAATTGAACCAATAGTATCGAGTAATAAATCTTCGCAACGACGGAGAACATCGCTTGGGATTTGCTCAAAGCGCAATTCCGCGGCAAAACGGGCAAGTTCTTGGCTTGACATAAAACACCTGTGAAATAAGTAGGAAAAAAAAGCGCGTCGCTTAAGCTTTACTTGGGGACGCGCTATTTTTGTAAGCTAATTAGAACGAGCGTGGTAAACCAAGCAAGTGTTCAGCTACGTACGAATAAATCAAGTTGGTAGAGATTGGTGCTACTTGATATAGACGAGTTTCGCGGAATTTACGCTCAACGTCATATTCGTTAGCAAAACCGAAACCACCGTGGAACTGTAAGCAGGCGTTAGCAGCTTCCCAAGAAGCATCAGCAGCGAGTAGTTTCGCCATATTCGCTTGAGCACCCATATTTAGGTGAGCATCGAAACGACGGCTAGCTTCGTAACGCATTAGGCTAGCTGCTTCAATATTGATGAAGGCTTTAGCGATTGGGAATTGAACGCCTTGGTTTTGACCGATTGGACGACCAAATACGACGCGGTCTTTTACATACTCGGTTACTTTGTCGATAAACCAGTAACCGTCACCGATACACTCAGCTGCGATCAATGTACGCTCAGCATTAAGACCGTCAAGAATATAACGGAAGCCTTTGCCTTCTTCACCAATCAAGTTCTCTTCAGGGATCTCTAGGTTGTCGAAGAAAAGTTCGTTAGTTTCGTGGTTCACCATATTGGCGATTGGGTTTACGGCCATACCATTCTTCATGGCGTCAGCAATATCTACGATAAAGATAGACATACCGTCGGCTTTTTTCTGTACTTCTTCAAGTGGTGTTGTACGTGCTAAAAGGATCATCAAGTCAGAGTGCTGAACGCGAGAAATCCATACTTTTTGACCGTTAACAACATAGCGACCGTCTTTTTTCACGGCAGTTGTTTTAATCTTGGTTGTATCTGTACCGGTTGTTGGCTCAGTTACGGCCATAGATTGAAGACGTAGTTCGCCTGTTGCAATCTTAGGTAGGTAAAGTTCTTTCTGCTTATCTGAGCCATGGCGTAATAAGGTGCCCATATTGTACATCTGGCCGTGGCAAGCGCCTGAGTTACCGCCGTTACGGTTAATCTCTTCCATAATCACGGTAGCTTCAGTTAGGCTTAGGCCAGAACCACCGTACTCGGTAGGAATTAAGGCTGCTAACCAACCTGCTTCGGTTAGGGCATTTACGAATTGTTCTGGGTAACCACGCTCTTCGTCAACTTTACGGAAGTATTCAGCTGGGAACTGTTTCATTAAGTCGCGGATCGCGTCACGGATTTCGGTGTAGTTATTTTCAGCGTCGTGCATATCTTTGTCTCTTCATGTGGGTCATTAATAACGATACTATGCCAAAAAACTGCAACAATGACTATTGTTAATTTGTTAAGATGGACTTAATCGTAAGTTTAAGGGGGTGTTCCGTGGCAATGCGTTTTGATATAACGGATATGCAATTGATGGTTCATATTAGTGAAGTGAAAAGCTTAACTAAAGCAGCAGAGCGTAGTTTTCTCTCACTACCAGCAGCTAGCAACCGAGTTAAAAATTTAGAAAATAATCTCGGCACTAATTTATTGTATAGAAACAATCATGGCGTAACCCTAACCGCCTCTGGAGA
Source organism: uncultured Pelistega sp. (assembly GCA_964346715.1). Taxonomy (GTDB): domain Bacteria; phylum Pseudomonadota; class Gammaproteobacteria; order Burkholderiales; family Burkholderiaceae_B; genus Taylorella. Next base: position 7,738 of record CAYFVY010000034.1, read on the forward strand.
GGCGTTTGTACGTCACTCAACCAGTGTCTTGCTGCAACTTGAGCATTTAAATGACGATATGCGTGAATTCGCTCAGGGAATTAAGGGCAAGCTCAGGGTATTTGCGAATACGACAGCGATGAGTGAATTTATGCCAAGTATTCTGAGCAAGTACCTGATGCGCCACCCTGATGTTAGTGTCGAGCTGCGTGAGCGCTTAAGTTATCGTATTGTGCAGGCTGTCGTTGATGGTTTAGCGGATATTGGTGTGCTGGCAGGGATTGATACGCTTAGCGGTGGACAAAATAATGAACAGCTTAGCTTTATACCGTATCGCTCCGATAATTTAGTCTTGATTACGCCAAGTGAGCATCCTTTAGCGCAATCTGATGAAGTGTCTTTTAACGATACCTTATCTTATGATTATGTTGGCTTGTCAGAATGGAGTGCGATTCACCATTTCTTACGCCAAGCCGCTGATACCTTAGGCATGCCATTGAAATTCCGTGTTGAGGTCGGCGGCTTTGAGGCGGCGACACGTATGGTTGCCGCCCAAGTCGGGATTGCCGTGATTCCTGAAACAGTTGCGCTACGTCAACAGGACCATTTGCCCATTAAGTTAATTCACCTCAAGGATGAATGGGCAATTCGTCAGCTATATGTCTGCGTACGCAATTATGAAATGCTGCCGCCTTTTGCTCAAGACTTAGTGCTTTTAATGCAAGATGATGCTTTGCAGAATCAAGCTTAATAAGTTTTCGTACTAGGCTTCTCCTACATCTCTGAAGCCTTTTGGCCTAGTCTTATATGGCCAAAAGGGGGCTTGCTAGAGAACTTCTTAATTGAGCTTGTTTTCATCTGATTTAGATTCATTTTTACAGATAATTTTTCTTAAAACCGTGAGATTGTGCTTTGCGTCATTAGATATGACTTTATAAAGTTAAAAGCCCCCTTTAACTGAATAAAAATTGGCAAACCTTGCGTATCAGGCTATTCTTAATACCATAATTAATTTTTATGAGAATAGACAATGAGCACAGTAGATTTAAACCAATGGTTGGGTAATCAGGAGACATACAGCGAATTCATTTCGCCAAGCCACGTTAAGAAGATTGCCTTAAGCTTGAATGCTGAGGTACCGCAAGCTGGTGAGCCTTTGCCTTTCTTATGGCAATGGGCCTTATTTATTGATCCTATGCCTTTAGGTGAGCTAGGTCGTGACGGTCACCCTAAAGTCGGTGGCTTCTTACCTCCAGCTGAAAATCGTAATCGTATGTGGGCAGGTGGCCGCTTAAAATTTCATCAACCGTTAATCGTGGGTCGCGATGGGACTCGTACCTCAACCGTTAAAGCGATTAAGGAAAAAGAGGGCTCAACTGGTAAATTAATGTTCGTTACTGTTGTGCACGAGTACACGCAAGATGGTCAATTGTGTATTACCGAAGAGCAAGATATTGTATATCGTGAGCCAAGCCCACCAAAACTCAGTGGCACTGAAGCGGCTCCTGAAGCACAATGGTCAAGTGATGTAGAGCCAAGTAGCACCATGCTCTTCCGTTATTCTGCAGTGACATTTAACGGTCACCGCATTCACTACGACTTCCCGTATGTGACTGAAGTTGAAGGTTATCCAGGTTTAGTCGTCCATGGTCCAATGATTGCGACTTATGTTTTAGATAGCTTTGTTCAAGCTAATCCCGATAAAAAAGTGACTGGTTTTTCTTTCCGTGGCGTACGTCCGCTTATCTCTCCAAACCCATTTAAAGCCGAAGGTGTGATTGAAGAGAGTGGTAACACAGCCAAGGTATGGGCCCAACAAGATGGCACATTTGCACAAATCGGCCAAGTAGAATTCGAGCAGGAGTAAGAGTTATGAGTATTCGTCCTTTAGACGGTATTACCGTATTAAGTTTTGAGCATGCGATTGCCGCACCATTTTGTACCCGTCAATTAGCGGATTTAGGTGCCCGTGTGATTAAAGTAGAGCGTCCAGGTGTGGGTGACTTTGCGCGTGGGTACGATGAGCGTGTGCGTGGTATGGCGTCACATTTTGTCTGGACCAACCGTTCCAAAGAAAGTTTAACCTTAGACCTAAAAGGCGAAGGTGCGCAAGACGTACTTGAAGCCTTATTGCCAGAAGTCGATATCTTAGTGCAGAACTTAGCACCAGGTGCGGCGAAGCGCTTAGGTTTATCGTTTGATCAATTGCATGAGAAATTTCCACGCTTAATCGTGTGTGATATTTCTGGTTATGGTGAAGGCGGTCCATACGAGAAGAAGAAAGCCTATGACTTATTAATTCAAAGTGAATCAGGCTTTGTCTCTGTAACGGGTACTAAAGATGATATGGCTAAAGCGGGTTGTTCAATTGCTGATATTGCTGCAGGTATGTATGCCTATACGAATATCCTATCTGCCTTGATGCTGCGCGAGCGTACCGGTGAGGGTAGCCATATTGATGTCTCTATGCTTGAGAGTATGGTGGAGTGGATGGGTTTCCCAATGTACTATGCGTTCGAGGGCCAAACACCACCAATTCGTGCAGGTGCAGCGCATGCGGCCATCTATCCGTATGGTCCTTTCCCAGTGGCTGGCGGTCAGACTGTGATGTTAGGTTTGCAGAACGAGCGTGAATGGAAAATATTCTGTGAAGTGGTTCTCAAACAAGCAGCACTTGCTGAAGATGAGCGCTTTATGAATAACACTTTACGCACGAAGAACCGTGATGCCTTACGTGATCTTATTGTTCAAAGCTTTGCAAGCCAATCTAAAGATGAAGTTATTGCCTTATTAGAAGAAGCAGGCATTGCTAACGCGAGCGTGAATGATATGCAAGGCGTATGGGATCATGAGCAACTTAAGGCCCGTGATCGTTGGGAGCAGATTAATAGTCCGGTGGGTGAGCTACCTGCTTTATTGCCGCCAGGTCGTAATAATCGTTATGACTACTATATGGGCGCGGTTCCTGGGCTTGGTGAGCATACCGATTCGATCTTGTCTGAATTGAAATTCTCAGGTGAGCAGATTGAGGCCTTTAAAACCAATGGAGTAGTCTAATGGAACGTATCCGTTCAGCTTTATTTGTCCCGGCTAACCGTCCTGAGCGCATCCCTAAGGCGCTTGCTAGCGGTGCTGATGTGGTGATTGTTGACTTTGAAGATGCGGTGGCGATTGATGCTAAAGAAGCTGCTCGTCAGGCTTTAGGCGAATTTGCCAAAGCGAATCCAGAGGCAAAGTTTTTTGTTCGTATCAATAGTGCTCAGACTAAATGGTTTGAGCAAGACATGGCGTTCTGCTATGCGCACCCTAATGTTGCCGCGATTATGTTGCCTAAGGCTGAATATGCAGCGGATATTGCTTCGGTGGCAGCAGGTGGTAAGCCAGTCTATCCGATTATTGAAAGTGCTTTAGGCATTGCGAATTTAGCGCAGATTGTTAATGCCCCTGGCGTTGCCCGCTTATCTTTTGGTGCTTTAGATCTTGGCTTAGACTTAGCGATGGATGATGATAGTGAAGGCGCTACATTCTTGCTTAAGCAAGTCCGTGCGCAGATCGCTATTCAGAGCCGTGCTGCTGGTATTGCTGCGCCACTTGATGGTGTCTTCCCTGATATTAAAAACTCTGAAGGCTTAACAGCGAGTGTGAAGTTTGCTAAGGGCATGGGTTTTGCGGGTGCTATGTGCATTCACCCAACGCAAGTTGAGGTGATTCATGCTGCTTTAGCACCGCAGGAAGAAGAGCTTGCTTGGGCTCGCCGTGTGATTGAGATGGCTGAAGAAACCGGTTCAGCTGCTTTTTCATTAGATGGCAAGATGGTGGATATGCCAGTAATCGAGAAGGCAAAACAAATCCTTGCGTATGCTGGCTAGAATATTAGTTTAGTTCTAAAACAAAAGAAGACATTGGCTTGATGCTTATGTCTTCTTTTTTATGGATGCCCAAAAGCCATTATTGGCTTATCACTGCCTAGCCATTATTGCTTATCATCCTCAGTCAAAATAGGTAGTTGAATATAAAAACAAGTGCCTTTGCCTTCTTCACTTGTAAGAGTGATATTGCCGCCGTGCCGAATAATCACGGTATGCACGAAAGCTAGTCCTAGACCTAGGCCAGAGATGGCCTTATTGCGCGATTGAGGAATACGACTAAAGGACTTAAATAACATCTCAAAGTCTTTCTGAGCAATGCCCATTCCTTGGTCAGCAATGCTAATCAACCAGTTTTCGCCTTGTCGATAAATATCAATGGTAATTTGCATACCGTCTAAACCATACTTAATTGCATTATCGATTAGATTGCTAAAAACGCGCAACATCAATGACTCATCGGCCAGAGTAAAACAAACAAACTCGGTAGGCGCAAAATTAATTTTAATATTGTGGGCCTTACAAGCTGCCCAAAAACCATCAATTGCGCTACTCAATACATCCACTAAATTAATCGGAACAAAGGTATAGTCAGTATTACCAGCACGTGCTAAGAATAAGAAATTATCGACTAAGCGCAAGGTGTTTTGTGATAGGGAATTAATCTGCTGGAGAAATTGCTCTTGAGGTAAGGCGGTAGCAGGGTTTTCTTGCATTTTAATAAGAGCTTGGATTGAGCTCTGTGGCGAACGCATATCGTGTGAAATAAAGCGAATAGTCTCTTCACGGCGACGCTCATCATTACGAATAGCGCTGATATCAATTAAGGTGATAATAAAACCTGATAACTCGCCTGTGGATGTATATGTATTAGCGAACTTCAAAAGAATATCATGACCTTTTTTATCATTGAACTCGAGTTCTTGATTAAAAAAACTGTTTGCAGGCGTATCCAGATCTGAAGCTTCCTCAGGAGGATTAGGTGAAACGCTAAAATTATGAGGAATCCGAAATGCCAATAAGCTTGTCATTAAGCTAGCTACTTTCTCAGGATTACCAACGATAATATCGAGAAATTGTTTGAGTGTGATATCGCTGACCAGTGCAGGATGACCCAAGGTTGCGAAGTACTCATCGGCCACTTGGGTGGCGAATGTCAATCTTGATTCATTATCAAATACGGCAGTGGCATAAGGCATGCCATTAAAACTATCGGAAATAAACTGACGTAGGTTGCGCACCCGTGCTAATGCAGAACGTAGCTCGGACAAGTGATGATTAAAGGTATGACCGCCCTGAAAAAGTGAAGGAAAGCTTGGGTGGACGTGTTCCATCGCTAATAATGGCCGTTCCTGATTAAGTACCTCAATCTCATAGTCCATTTGGGATAGAGCCATCTCTTGAGCACGCCAAGTCCAGAGTGGGTAGGTAAAGGCTAAACCTAATAAGGCGGGAGCAATAGGAATAAAAAAATCCCAGAGGTAAAGGCTGAGTAAGCTACTTATGACACTTAAAACACCAATCACTAAGCCAGCAAACAGTGCACTGCGAGGCGATAAAATGCGCATAAAAAAGCAATATAACAATACCCAAGCGAGCGAAAATACTAAAGTAAATGCTTTCGAAGCTTCCTTATTCCACGAGTTTTCAATATTCGCTTGCAAGATATTCGTGAGAATTTCTACGCCCGACATATTTATACTTTGCGAGGTAGTCGGGGTAGGGAATTTATCCCCTAGACCCGTTGCCCAAGCACCAATTAGCACGTATTTATCGGCGAAGAAATCTTCAGTAACGCGTAAATTTAAGACATCCGAGTAAGAGACGGTTTGAAAATGATTGGGTGGTCCGGCAAAGGGGATAAGACGATAATGAGGCTCATTATTGAGGTCATCAAAAGTGATTTCTGCTTGTGTGTAGCGCTTTAAAATAGCGTGTTCGCCAGCAGCTTTGAGTAAGGCTAGACTGAAGTGTAAAGCTATTTCTTGGTTAGGCAGAGGAGTGGTTAAGCGTACACGGCGTACCAGCCCATCACTATCGATGGGAATATTAATATAGCCGAGTTCCTTGGCATGTTGGCGGAATAACGGATAAGGATCTATCGGTTCAGTGCTTAAGGGAACATTTAAATAATTCGACAGTACGACTCGACCATGTTCTTTAATGGCTTGTGCTAGGAAGGCGTCGTCGCTGCGCTCGTTAGATTCGTCCAGAAAAGTGATATCGAAGCCAACGACTTTAGCCTGTTTAAGTTGTGCCAGTAATTGACCATGAATAAAGCGTCGCCAGGGCCAGCGACCAATTTCATTAAGACTCTTATCATCAATGGTAATTAGGACTATGTCTTTCGCTGCTGGGCGTGCAGCAGTGAATTGTAAAGCTTGCGCGTAAAAGGAGTTGTTTAAGGTAGAGAAGTTGATGAAATAAGTGCCCAGGGCCGTGATAATACAGAGTATTATCGTGACCCACATGAATTCGCGACGGTAACGTTGTGTTAACGATTGGTGCAGAGATGCAGGCAGCGCTACCATTATTAAGCCTTAAACCTAGGGCAGTTTGTCGACACTCGAGTCAGTTTCAGATGGGCTTTGTAAAACGATCAAAGCTGTTTGGTCATCCCCACCCATACCTTGAGCATTGATGGCACGAACTTGTGTATAGAAACGGTAGTTTGCTGTCGGTAAAGGTAAGATATTGTCCAGAACTTGCGTATTAAAACGAGCTATTTCACGCATACCATCTTCATCTGTGGTGTAGCGTACAAGATAGCGTTGCGCCTCGTTTACAGGATGGATCTGTAGTGCAAGCTCTTGTTTAGATTGATTTACTTGAGTGCTGATTGCTGGTGCAGTAGGAAGCTCAAGTGCCTGACCTACACGACCTTTTGCACTAATACTAATCCCTTGGTTAGGTGCCAAGGCTTGACGTCGGTCTGGGCGAGATGCTGGGCTGATGTCTGTTTTACCACGTAGTAACTCCACCACTGTATTGCCATCAGAATCCACATGATTACGAACTTCAGTACCGCGTACGCCAGTGATACTCACAGGAGTACGAATTTCGAAGCGACCAACACCCGTATTCTCAGCGTTTACGTCGGCCGTAAAGCTACCGACTTGAGCGTTGAAGATAGCATCAATTAAACCCGTGCCTGAAAACGAACGTAGACGTTGAATACTTACAATGCTATTAGGGGCAATGAATACTTTATTGCCATTAGTAAGATTTAAGCTAACACTGCTATTAGGTCCCGTGCGAATTACTTGCGACTCCTGCACAGATTGCTCTGATGTAAGTGCTTGATCATCGACATAGACTTCGCCTACTAATGACGTTACTTGTGCACGCTCAGGGAGCGTATCAATGTACTTAAAAGGGATAAGAACTTGCTTGCCGATTGGTATAGCGTACACATCGCTGATATTATTATAGGCTTTAATGGCACGCCAATGCTTAGCTTGACTTGTAAAACGCTCAGCAATGAGTGCTACAGTGTCATCTTTTTGAACAATGTAGACAAAGTTATCGCCACGGGCACCTGCAGGTTGCGCATGTGCAGGTGTGAGAAAGATACCAAGACCAAGACTTAGAAATAAAGCTTGTAAAAATGTTCTAATCATTTTAAGTCGTCACTAAAATAAAATACATGGGCCCTATACTTATCTAGGCTTAGGCATAGAGCGGGTAAGAGGGTCAGTAAAACCCAATAGAGTCGAATTGGGTTTAGTCCTGTACAAGCTCTAGTCGATAGCCAAGGGCATACGAGGCAATAATTTGCACGCCGTTCTCGGGATGGATTTTAAGTTTTTGACGAACATTCGAGAGGTGTGTATCGAGTGTGCGTGAGGTTGCAGGAATTTCACGATTCCATACCGCAGCACTTAAAGCGTCACGCGAGAAAAGACGACCGATATTACGGAAAAATAAGCTGGCGAGCTCAAATTCTTTGGGCGCTAATGTGATTAGTTCATCGTGAAGATAAGCTTTACGTGCGACATTATCGAATCGATACGGACCGATACTTACTGAAGAAGGAACGGATTGAGTGTTATTGCGACGTAAGTTAGCATTAACGCGAGCGAGCAGGATAGCGGGGTTAAATGGCTTAATGATATAGTCATCAGCGCCAAGTTGGAAGACTTTAAGTAGGTCTTCATCGCTCGTGTGATTAGTGACAAAAACGACAGGAGTCTGCTCGCCCAGATTATTGCGCACCCAAATTAAGAGTTCTACGCCTGTTATATCGGGTAGTTCCCAGTCAAATAGAAATAAGTCATATGCGCTGGATTTGCTCAAGGCGCTTAAGCAGTCTTTACCATTAGCAAAATGGTGTACCTCGTGACCTGCTTGGGTCAAAGTCTGTTGGATTAAACTAGCTTGTGTGACGTCATCTTCAACGGAGGCAATTAACATTCTTAATCGTCCTAAAATATGTAGTTGTCATTATTGCCAACAAATTAGCAACCGAAAAATGCCTAATTATTTATAACGCGCGTTATGAGCGGATAGTAAATCAGTAAATTTTATATTACGTAAAATTACGGTATTGCACATAATTGCGCTATAACATCTAGTATTTTAGCATGACTGCTTTAAGTTTAAGTGTAATCCTTTGACTAAAACACTTACTTCAAGCGTAATATCTAAGTTTGTTTTGAAAATAATACGAGTTGCGTTTGAAATAGTTTGATATTCTATAGATGCGCTTGATGATAGTTTATTAGTCTATTGCTTAAATGCAGACGGCGAATTTTCCTATGATTTGAAAAAAAGTCTAGTAAAATTCATCAGTTAGCGCTTTTTGTCGTGCTAAAAACCACACTTTTAATTGACTCAAGAGGCAGAAAATGCTACTCTGTCGGACTTACTAGTGGATAATGCTAGTAATGTATACGCATAAAACCTAACCCATTTTTGCGTTGGTTTGCCTTAGATTGCCTTAATAAATTGTTTGGTAGATTATTTACTAAATTATTTGCTGAATATTATTTATAAGGGACTAAGCAAACTGCTTAGTGTGAACATTGTTCTGGTCGAGTGTCTTAATGAGTCTGCCTTAATGAGAAAATCATTAAAAGGCAATCTTCATTAGAAAATCAACTAGGAAAGCCAGCTAAGCATTAATCCTGTTTTGATTCAATACTCACTTAATATGCTTCATAAGCCAGGCAGAAGATCTTGTTACAAGGTATTCTGGTCCGCTTTAGTATTCATATCGAAGATGTGGCGAAGTCGGAATAGGCGTGCATTAAAGTCAGTACGTTAAACAGACATTAATAAAACCAGTACACACTG
>CAYFVY010000035.1:0-16700 GCA_964346715.1 uncultured Pelistega sp.
TGGCATGCATCGGATCTAGGCTATTGGTTTCCGTATCAAAAGCCACAACCTCAGCTTGGCGAATCCACTTGATACACTCCGCCAATTGCTCAGCGCTATTTACCATCTGGTACTCTACGCTGCTAGGCGCTTGTGGTAGCTGCTCACTCTGGCGCGCATCTTGCTCAGGCACGCTTTCTGCATCCCCCGTTACATCGCGCAAGAAGGTTCTAAACCCAAAGCGATTATATAATTCAGCAAGCTTGTGAACATCATGCTCACGTGGTTTAAAGTCGTCTAAATGCGTAAAAAATGCCGAGACATCACAGTCTCGCTTAATCGTAATAAGCTCTCGCGTTAAGGGGAATTGAGGAATCGCTTCGCGGAAATACTCACCTACTTTACCGGTAAGTTTATCGGCATTGGCAATCAGATTATCTAAGCTGCCATATTCTTGCAGCCATTTGGCAGCGGTCTTATCGCCCACCTTATTAACACCTGGCACATTATCAACCTTATCACCAACTAGCATTAAGAAATCAATGATTTGTTCTGGGTAAACACCGAATTTATTGAGCACGCCTTCTCGGTCTAGCGTCTCATTCGTCATGGTATTAATTAGGGAAATATGATTATTCACTAATTGTGTAATATCTTTGTCACCTGTAGAGATTACAGTTTTTACATCATACTGCTCAGCAATTTCTGCTAAAGTAGCAATAATATCGTCTGCTTCTACGCCACCTTGCGCGATAACTGGCCAGCCTAATGCGGCAATGGTTTCGTAAATAGGCTCGATCTGCAAGCGCAAATCATCAGGCATAGGCGGACGTTGACCTTTGTACTCTGGGTAAAGGTCGTCCCGGAATGTTTTACCTGGCGCATCAAATATGCAGGCCAAGTAATCAGGACGGTAATCATGCATTATCTTGCGCATCATATTAATGATGCCGTAAATTGCTCCTGTCGGCTCACCCGACTTATTGCGCAAATTCGGCATCGCATGAAAAGCGCGGTATAAGTAACTAGAACCATCAACAAGTAATAAGGTTTTTTTCATGTCAGTCATAAGAGCAACTACTATTCAAGGTCAAATTCAAGAGATTACTGCCGAACTATTAAATGCAGCAGAACATCTAAAAGAAGTCAGTGCGGCTGTCAGTATTTTTGGCAGTGCACGCACCAAGCCAGATCATCCCAACTACTTAAAAACAGTTGAAATTAGCAAGCTATTAGTGGAAGCTGGTTTTAGCATTATATCAGGCGGCGGCCCAGGCATTATGGAAGCAGCGAACAAGGGCTGTTATGAAGCTGGCGGCACAAGCGTAGGTTTGAATATTGACTTACCACATGAGCAACATGATAACCCTTATCAGTCTCACAGCATTTACTTTAAGTATTTTGTTTCTCGCAAAACAACATTCTTTATGAATAGCTGCGCGTATGTGATTATGCCTGGTGGTTTCGGGACTTTAGACGAGTTAAGCGAAGCACTTACCTTAATTCAGACAGGTAAGGCAAATCGGGTACCCGTGATTTTTGTTGGTACTGAGTTCTGGTCAGGTCTACTGAATTGGTTTAATCAAACCTTAGTTGATGAGGGCTATATCTCGCCGAATGATACTTTGCTCTATCATGTAACTGATGAAACAACTGAAGTGGTTGAGTATATCAAGCAAGCCTATAGTGATCTTAAGGATCTTGAACACTGCATGGGGCTGTGCTAATTCACTCTACCCGTCATGTAGATTCATAAAACAGGCTTAGGTATAGATATATATTCTACGCTTGAAGGTTGAACTTATTCTGCTGTATCACTTGTGCTAGCGGCGTCTTCGGATGCCGCTGCTTCCTGTCCCTTAGGTGAGGACTCTTCTAAGGCTTGCTTAGCTGGTGGCGTATCCGCTTTAGGTGGTGGCGTGCCTGTACTTGGTTTTTCTTCAGGTGCTGGGCGACACACGATCTGCACGCGATTTGGACGTAAATTATCACGTAATACGACCTGGCCACTGTGCTCAGAGTGGCACAGGGCTGTTAGCTGTGCAACGACTGTATCACAAGCTGAGTGTTCTCCGCCACAGGCTTGAACATAATGAATATCAGTCTTCTCGTAGAGTGTAGAGCTAGCGCAAGCACTTAGGCTTAACACTGAACTCAAAAGCACAAGACTACACTTAATCTTCATCATATCCTTACCTTAATCCTTAAGAATTGATTTGCTCCAAATCAATCGGTGTCGCATAGTTTAAGGACTTAGCCACTACGCTACGTAAGCTATTGGTATGTGCTGAGCGGACGATCTGCTTTACATCAGGAATATGCTGAGCATGCATAGAGAATCCCTTTAAACCTAAACCAAGTAAGAGACGTGTATAGTCCACCTCTCCCGCCATCTCGCCACAGATGCAGACATCCTTACCTGCACGCTCACCAGCTTGAATAGTACTGGCAATTAGGCGCAACACGGCAGGGTGTATTGGATCAAATAAATCTGATACTTCGCTATCCACACGGTCAACTGCTAAGGTATATTGGATTAAATCATTGGTACCAATAGACACATAGTCTAGCTCTTTTAAAAAGGGCTCAATCGCAATCGCTATTGCTGGAATTTCTACCATCGCCCCAAGTTCAATAGCGTCACTAACGGCAATACCTTCAGCGAGTAACTCAGCTTTGGCTTGAGCCAAATAACGCTTAACCGCAAAAACCTCATGCATATGTGAAATCATCGGTATAAGAATGCGTAAGCGCCCATGTACCGATGCTCTTAATAAGGCACGCAACTGGGTTAAAAACATCTCGGGATTCGCTAAGCAGTAGCGTACTGCACGTAAGCCCAGTGCAGGATTGACGGCAACAGTGGCTTCTTCGTCTAAGGTTTTATCAGCACCAATATCTAAGGTACGAATCGTCACAGGACGATCACCCATGGTTTTTAACACATGTGCATAAGCCTCATATTGCTCCTGCTCACTAGGCAAATCAGCGCGCCCCATAAACAAGAACTCACTACGATATAGGCCAATGCCCGTTGCACCTAAGGCGAGGGCTTCCTCAGCTTCATGCGGCAACTCAATATTCGCTTCTAAACGGATAGTAACTCCATCCAATGTAATCGCTGGCTCATCTTTCTTAAGTAAAAGAAATTCACGCTCAGCCACTTGCTGACGCTGTTTACGACGATACTGTTCAAGGATTAAGGCTGAAGGATTGACGATAACAAGACCTGCTTCGCCATCCACAATCAGGATTTCACGATCGCGCACAAGTTGGCGCACATTATTCATCCCGACAACTGCAGGCACACCTAAGCTACGAGCGACAATCGCAGTATGTGATGTGGGACCACCCGTATCAGTCAGAAACCCGGCAAAATGTGACTCTCGCAAATGCAACATATCCGCTGGCGATATATCATGGGCGACGACAATCAGGGGCAAATCATGACTGACTCCCTCAATCATTGCAGGTAAGCTAAATTGTTCTGCTCCCGATAAAGCCGTAACAACGCGCTCAATGACTTGGTTCACATCAGCTGCACGCTCGCGTAGATACTCATCATCCATCTGTGCAAATTGAGAGGCAAGAATCTGTCCTTGGGTACTAATCGCCCATTCGGCATTGTAGTGTCTTGACTCAATAATTTGCTTGGCATCTGCCGCTAACATTGGGTCAGAAAGCAATAAACTATGCACGGTCAATAGAGGTGCTAATTCTTTAGGTGCATCAGCCGGCAGGGTTTCTTTTATCGTTAAAAGATCCTGATTAACTGTTGCCAAGGCTTGGTCGAGGCGTTCACACTCGCGCTCAACTTCCTCAGCAGAAATAAAGCTATGATCGACTTCGAGTAAGGTTGCTCCCATCACGACGGCTTGACCAATCGCAATGCCCTTAGCCACGCCCTTACCCTGTAAGATCATTACCGCATCATGCTGAACGTCTTCGTGCGCTGTCTGCCCCATTAGCTTTACCTCTTTGTATACTGGCTTTGCAAATTTGTTGTACTCTAGTTCACCGAATGTATTTTATTCTGGCTCACCAAATTTATTATTAAATAATTGCTCAATCTCGACCAAGGCTTGCTCGGCATCTTCACCTTCCGCATCAAGTGTTACGGTCAAGCCCTTACCAGCAGCTAAGAGCATCACGCCCATAATGCTTTTTGCATTAACGCGGTTTTGACCACGCGCAATGAAAATTTCACTTTTGAATGATGAGGCTAACTGCGTTAATTTTGCAGCCGCACGCGCATGTAAGCCTAATTTATTACTGATGACGATATCGACAGCTGGCATAGTTAAACCTATTAAAAATCTAATTCTTTAAACAAATACTACTATTTACTCTGGCAAGCATCCGCCGCAATCTACACTTTGCATTCCGCGTTTGCCTGCTTCGATCACTTTGTCTTGTAGTTGCTCTAAAGGCATATAACGATAACGAACAGCACTCAACAACATACAGATATTCGTTCCTGTTAACAGTTCTGCGCTAATGTCCTTCGCTCTCAAGTGCTGTGCCACACGTACACCAATATTCGACGGTGTGGCACCGATTAAGTCAGTGAAGATAAGTACCTGATCCGACTGAGTCGCTTGTACTTGCGTAACAATCGTCGACACCATTGTATCTGGCTCATCATCAGGCAAAATATCGTAGATATACACTTGCTCAGCAGCAGGAAATACATGGTGTACTCCAGCCAATAAGGCAGAGGCAATCGGCGTATGCGCAATAATTACTAACTTGGTCATTATGGCTACCCTACTAGGCTAATCCCACGCACTTTTCTAATTCTTGGGCAAAAAAATCAGAGACATTAAAGTCAGTTTGCTCAGAGATCTCAACAAAACATGTTGGGCTTGTGACATTCACTTCAGTGAGATAATCACCAATGACATCCAAACCTACCAAGAATAAACCACGCTCAACTAAGATTGGCGCCAAGGTTTCAGCAATTTCAAGGTCACGCGCACTCAAAGGCTGCGCCACACCACGACCGCCCGCAGCCAAGTTACCACGCGTCTCACCTGCTAAGGGAATACGCGCTAAGCAATACGGCACAACCTGGCTATTAATAATCAGAATCCGCTTATCACCATTCACAATTTCTGGGATATAACGTTGCGCCATAATGGTTTGTTGGCCGTTCTGTGTCAGCATCTCAAGAATCGAACTAAAGTTCACTTCTTTCTCAGCAACACGGAAGATACCCGCACCACCCATACCATCCAGTGGCTTAACCACGATATCCTTATGTTCAGCATGAAACTGCTTAAGGCGTGCCATATCACGGCTTACCAAGGTTGGTGAGGTGAATTGGGAAAACTCAGTAATGGTTAATTTTTCTGGGTGAGAATAAATGGCAGAGCCACTATTAAAGACCTTAGCACCAAATTTCTCAGCATACGCCAACAGGTGACAGCTATAGTAATACTCCATATCAAATGGAGGATCCTTACGCATAATCACGGCTGAAAACTCATTCAGATTACGTACCTGTGAGGCGCCCTCATACGTCCACCAGTTGGTATCTTTTAGGTCCGCTTCTTGATCGAGACTGATTTTGTGTGTTTGCGCGAAGACCTGAGTTTGGATAAACAAGTCTCCTTGAGCAGCGACATAGATGCTATGTCCACGCTGTTGCAGGGCACGCATAATCGCCACTGAACTATCTTTATAGGCTTTTAGTTGCACTAAAGGGTCAATGATAAATAAGACATCCATACTAATACTCCAACTAGTTTCAGCGAATCATCCCACTGTTCTAAGTAGGAAGTATCCTGTTCAGACAGTTCAATGTCGAGGTGTAAATCTCAGATAGCGAATCAATAGACAAGCCTGCAAAAGACTCTCATGGAGCCTTAGTGCAGGAAATCCATTCAGTATCTTAGATAGCGTTCTATTTCTTCTTCGGTGAAACAACCATGACCATTTGGCGGCCTTCAAGTTTAGGCATCGCTTCAACAGTTACGGTATCACCCAAATCATCACGAATACGCTCAAGCACTTTCATACCAAGTTCTTGGTGAGCCATTTCGCGACCACGGAAACGTAGAGTCACTTTGGCTTTATCACCGTCTTCGATAAAGCGCTTAAGATTACGCAATTTTACTTGATAGTCGCCTTCGTCAGTACCAGGACGGAATTTTACTTCCTTCACCTGAACAACTTTCTGCTTAGCTTTAGCTTCATGCTGACGCTTTTGCTCTTGGTAACGGAATTTACCGTAGTCCATTAAGCGACAAACTGGCGGTGTCGCATTCGGTGCGATTTCTACCAAGTCAGTTTCAGCTTCTTCAGCTTGACGTAAAGCGTCTTGAATAGCGACAACACCAAGTTGTTCACCTTCTAGACCAATTAAACGAATTTCAGCGGTACGAATTTCACCATTAATACGGTGGGTTTTATCGGTTGCGATCTTAAAATCTCCTAATAAAGTTTAAGCTTGGACATCTTGACGTAATTTTACGTCTTGGTCTAAGCGCAAAATAAATGCATCAACAGTTAGTACACCTAAGTCTAAGTTGCCGCGACCACGTACTGCCACGCTTTGGCTTTCACGCTCTTTCTCGCCAACGACCAAGATATACGGTACTTTTTGCATACTATTCTCACGAATTTTACGAGTAATTTTTTCATTACGTAAATCCGCACTAGCCCTAAAGCCACGGCTAGTCAGTTGTTCAACTACCGCCTCAGCATAAGGATTAAATTGTTCTGAAATTGAACAAACTACAACTTGCTCTGGTGCTAACCATGGAGGTATAGCACCTGCATAGTTTTCAATTAACATGCCGATAAAGCGCTCTAATGAGCCCAAAATCGCACGGTGTAACATAACTGGTGGGCGACGTTGATCATTCGCATCCACGTACTCTGCGCCTAAGCGCACAGGCATTGAGAAGTCCACTTGAATCGTGCCGCACTGCCAGTGACGACCAATCGCATCTTTCAAGGTGTACTCAATCTTCGGACCGTAGAATGCCCCTTCACCTGGTGAGATTTCAAACTCACAGCCAGAGCGACGTAGACTTTCCATCAAGGCTTGTTCGGCTTTGTCCCAAACAGCATCGTCACCAATACGCTTCTCAGGACGCGTAGCGACTTTGTAAAGAACATCGGTAAAGCCAAAGTCACGGTATACTTTTTGTAATTGCTCTGTGAATTGTGCGCACTCTTCTTGTAGCTGATCTTCAGTACAGAAAATATGGCCATCATCTTGGGTAAAGCCACGTACACGCATCATGCCATGCAAAGAACCTGATGGCTCATTACGATGACACTGACCAAACTCACCATAGCGAATTGGCAGCTCACGATAAGAGTGCAAGCCTGCATTATAAATTTGTACGTGACCAGGACAGTTCATGGGTTTCAAGCCATAAGCACGACTCTCTGACTCTGTTGTGAACATGTTTTCTTTATAGTTGTCCCAGTGCCCGGTTTTCTTCCAGAGCGATAGGTCAAGAATCTGTGGGGCTTTGACTTCTTGATAGCCATTCGCCTGATAGACCTTACGCATATACTGTTCAACCTGTTGCCAGATCTGCCAACCCTTAGGGTGCCAGAAAATTAAGCCCGGCGCTTCATCTTGGAAGTGGAATAAATTCAATTCCTTGCCCAACTTACGGTGGTCACGCTTCTCAGCTTCTTCCAGCATCGTTAAGTAAGCTTGTTGCTCTTCTTTAGTCGCCCAAGCGGTGCCGTAGATACGTTGCAGCATCTCATTATTTGAGTCACCACGCCAGTAAGCACCAGCAACTTTCATCAGTTTGAAGACTTTCAGTTTACCAGTTGATGGCACGTGTGGGCCACGGCATAAGTCGATAAACTCACCTTCACGGTACAAGCTAATGGTTTCATTGCCAGGGATTGAAGCGATAATTTCAGCTTTATAAATTTCACCCTGCGACTTAAAGAATTCAACGGCATCGTCACGTAACCACTCTTCACGCACAACGATTTCGTCTTTCTTTGCCAGTTCAGCCATCTTCTTTTCGATTTTTTCTAAATCTTCAGGTGTGAATGGACGCTTATAAGCAAAGTCATAGTAAAAGCCATTATCGATCACAGGACCAATCGTCACTTGTGCATCAGGGAATAAAGACTTCACGGCATACGCTAATAAGTGAGCGGTAGAGTGACGAATAAGATCAAGTCCCTCTTCATCCTTAGCGGTCACAATGGCCAAGTTCACATCACTATCAATTAAGTAGCTGGTATCCACTAATTTAGGTTCGCCCGTGGTCGTACTTACCTTACCTGCCAAAGCCGCCTTGCCCAAACTCGGAGCAATTGAGGTAGCGACTTCAGCAACAGTAAGCGGATTGTCAAACTGGCGCTGCGAACCATCAGGTAAAGTAATTTGAATCATTGAAAAACCTTAAAAATAAAAAACGCGACTCCTCATTAGGTAGCCGCGTCATGATGTAGAGACTGCTTATGGAGCAAAAGTTCAAGCACGATCGCGACTAGAATGATTAAGCCGTAGTTCGTGTCGTTGAATAAGCCATATGATACCAGTCTCTATTTAAAAATTAATTGTATTATTTTAGCATTTATCTGCTTCGAGAGTAGGTTTTACAGCATTTTTAATAATAAAAAGGCACAAAATACCTATGGCTTGTGGTTATTTAGCAGTGTTATTAACAACAAAGTTCAAACATAGTTTAAGACAATATCAAATATTAGAAACTATTTGTAAGTTTTATATCTTATGGTTTCTAATCATATGTATTTGGTAAAAGATTATAAAAATTTGGTTTTTATACGCGTATTAGCCATGTAACAACCTACAATAAGATAAAAC
This sequence comes from uncultured Pelistega sp., assembly GCA_964346715.1. Lineage (GTDB taxonomy): Bacteria > Pseudomonadota > Gammaproteobacteria > Burkholderiales > Burkholderiaceae_B > Taylorella. The sequence goes on from CAYFVY010000035.1 coordinate 8,795, forward strand.
GTACAACAAATAACGCGTATACTTCACAATTCTTAACGTCTTATTCGCATGCCTTTATGAAAAAACTCTCTCGACTTAGTCTACTTATCGTTTGCTCATTTGTCTTAAGTGCTTGCTCAACCATTGAATCTTATAAAGACAAAGGCCTATCATTCGATGCGACTTCACGCGGTGTAGCCGTCAGCCCGCAAGAGTCTATCTTTGTTAAGGGTTCACCCGCTTTCACGAAAAGCGGTGAGGAGTTTGTTGATCATATCGCCCAGCTGATGAAAGCCAAGCCTCGTCGCTCTGCGCTCATAGAGATTGAACATGAAAAAATTGGCTCACGTGCATTGAATAATGAATTGCACGAAGTGCGTTCTTTAACCTTGATGAAGGCCTTAGTTGAACGAGGAATTGATAAGTATCGCTTAGCTTTTGTTGAGGTTAATCGTCGTAAACCAGTTTACCCACCAAGCTCACGCTTAATCTTCTTAGATGAAGATATTCGCGATTTTCATCGTCCTATGATTTTAAATCAATAGAGGCTGGCTATACACTAGCTTACTACACCCACTGTTCTCTGCTTATTTGTCATCAAAAGAGCATGAACTCCGCGTATGATAAAATCGTACTCTAGACCCGTTACTATTTAGGTAGACTAGCTTTATGGCGCGCAAAGTTTCTAATTTACTATTAGCTCTCATCTCTGCTGTTATTTTACTTTTTATTGCGATTGCTTTTTATGATGCGTTTACACGCGAGCCTGTCAATCGCGAAGCAGAACTGAGTTCAAGTAGTACTAGTGGCGCAATTAGTGGCCCCACGACGAGTACGAGCGCTGAGACTCCACTCGCACCTAGTACGACAGCTACAACAGAAAGCCTAGACAATCAACAAGAGGCAATCCAAAGTGCTTATGAGGCAAGCTCAGAGACGCTGCAGGAAAGCAGCACTGATACCACTACGGATAGCAGTGCGAGCGATACAGAGACAGTCGACACAACTGAGCCAGCTGATACGACTATAGCAAGTGATACCGCAACTCTTACAGAGCCGAGCGAAGATCAAACTCATATCCTGCGTGAAAAACCTGAGTTGCGCGATGCCTTACCACCCGTACCAAGCGCACCACCAAGCCCAGTGCTAACACCACCTGCCACAAGCACTCAGGATGCCTATGGCACAACCACAGATAATGCGACGAGCTTACCCTTGAATACTGAAGCTGATATGGGTGGCTCTACTCAATTTCCGGCTCCTATTAGTGATTTCCCAGCGCCAGTCATTCCGACAGGCACGGTAAGACCTATTAATCCAACGGCACCAGCCAATCCACCAAGTCCGATTGCACCGTCTGCGCCTAATCATAACTTCCCAGCACCAAGTAATGCTCCTAGTGCCACCCCACTTAATCCGACACCTAGCGCACCGAATACTGACTTCCCTGCTCCCTTAGGCATGAAGTCAAGCGTTGAGACTAGCACCATTGAGACCACAGTAGCAGCGACGCCTAAACCAGCAACAAGCAAACAAGCTACCCGTAAACCTGCTCCTCGCAAGGTAGCCAATAAGAGCAAATCATCTGCTGAAACATTACAACTACGTCAATTACGTAATGAAAAAGAGCAGTTACGTCGCTCACTAGGTCTCCAATAAGAGCATACCGTTAGGCGTAAGGACGTACAGCAAGAGCCAACAAGAGCATACATTCAGCCTGCTATATCATCCACACCCCGCATAAAAACAAAACACGCTATAGAATTTCTTCTATAGCGTGTTTTTTGGGCTATCGATAAGGTGCTTTACTACCTTATCGCCCTATTAAGACCTCGTACTGTTCGTGCTGAATCTACTCGCTCTTCACTAGCAGCCTAAGTATTCAACACTCTTAGTGTCGTGCGTTAGAGTCTCCGCAATCAGGAGAAGTCTTACTTGCAGCCAGTGCCTCTTCCGCCAATTTTGCGATTTCCTCTTCACTTAATGGAGTTGGCATACGCTCTAAGGCAGCTTCAAGCACCTGATCAATCCAGCGTACTGGAATGATCTCTAAGCTGTTCTTAACATTATCAGGAATTTCAGCTAAATCCTTAACGTTATCGTGTGGAATTAAAACCGTCTTAATACCACCGCGATGTGCAGCAAGAAGCTTTTCCTTCAAACCACCGATTTCTAACACTTCACCACGTAAAGTGATTTCACCAGTCATAGCCACATCAGCACGTACAGGAATACCTGAGAGTGATGAAACTAAGGCCGTTGTAATCGCAATACCTGCTGAAGGACCATCTTTCGGTGTAGCACCGTCAGGAACGTGAATGTGAATGTCTTTTTTCTCAAAAACACTATCTGCAAAACCGAAGTGATGAGCGCGAGCACGTAATACGGTGCGTGCCGCTAACATCGATTCCTTCATCACATCACCTAAAGAACCGGTATGCTGAATATTACCCTTACCCTTAACCGATGCCACCTCAATGGTCAACAAGTCACCGCCTACTTCAGTCCATGCAAGACCTGTTACTTGACCAACTTGATTGTCCTTCTCGGCCATACCAAAGTTATATTTGCGTACACCTAAGAAATCACTCAAGTTATCCGAAGTTACTGCAATAGGTAATTCTAGACCTGGGATATTGGTAGCCGCTTTAACACGACGTGTGGTCTTGTGCGCACCAGTCAGAGTAATAATTTGCTTAATGACTTTGCGGCAAATCTTACTTAACTCGCGTTCTAAGCCACGCACACCCGCTTCACGCGTATAGTAACGCACGATGTCACGAATTGCAGATTCATCAATACTCAATTCATTATCCGCTAAGCCGTTATTCTTGATCAGTTTAGGAATCAAGTGATCGGTTGCGATATGTAATTTCTCATCCTCGGTATAACCTGAGAGGCGAATAACTTCCATACGGTCTAATAAGGCCGGTGGAATATTGAGTGTATTACTCGTCGCAACGAACATCACATCCGATAAGTCATAATCCACTTCAACATAGTGATCTTGGAAGGTATGATTTTGCTCTGGATCAAGCACTTCAAGTAAGGCTGATGCAGGGTCACCACGAAAATCCGTACCCATCTTATCGATTTCATCCAATAAGAATAATGGATTACGCACACCGACCTTGCTCATATTCTGCAAGATCTTACCAGGCATAGCACCAATATAGGTACGACGGTGACCACGAATTTCGGATTCATCACGCACACCACCTAGCGCCATGCGCACATACTTACGATTAGTCGATCGTGCAATCGACTGACCAAGCGATGTTTTACCCACACCTGGAGGGCCTACTAAGCAAAGGATTGGGGCTTTTACCTTATCCACGCGCTGTTGTACGGCTAAATACTCCAAGATGCGTTCTTTGACTTTATCTAAGCCAAAGTGGTCATCATTCAAAATACCTTCAGCATGAACTAAAGAGTTATTAACTTTACTCTTTTTGCGCCAAGGCAAGGCAATCAGATGGTCGATGTAATTACGGATAACGCCGGCCTCAGCTGACATTGGGGACATCAATTTTAATTTCTTCAGTTCACCATCAACCTTAGCACGAGCTTCTTTAGACATCTGAGCCGCTTCAATTTTCTTTTCAAGCTCTTCGATATCAGCGCCGTCTTCACCCTCACCGAGTTCTTTCTGGATGGCTTTAACTTGCTCATTCAAGTAGTAATCGCGCTGGCTCTTCTCCATCTGTTTTTTGACGCGACCACGAATGCGGCGCTCAACTTGCAGAATATCGATTTCAGCTTCAATTTGCGTCAATAAATCATCCAAACGCTTATTCACGTCCAGCTCTTCAAGCAAAGCTTGCTTTTGCTCTTGCTTTAAAGGAAGGTGTGAACTAATCGTATCCGCCAAGCGCTCAGATTCCTCAATGCTCGATAAGCTCGTGAGCACCTCGGGAGGAATTTTCTTATTTAGTTTGACGTATTGATCAAAAAGATTGATTAAAGTGCGACGTAATGCCTCGATTTCTGAGCCAGAACTCGTATCGACTGGCAAGGGCTGCACAGTAGCAACAAAGTGGCCGTCATTTTCCTTGATCTCATCAATACGGGTGCGTTGAATACCTTCAACCAGTACTTTCACAGTGCCATCGGGGAGTTTTAATAATTGCAAAATATTTGCAATAACACCCATCTTGTAGATATCCTCAGGCTCTGGTTCATCAGTAGCTGCAGCTTTCTGAGTCACCAAGACAACATGGTGAGTTTGCGCTGCCATCGCCTTTTCTAGGGCGCTGATTGAGCGAGGACGGCCCACGAATAATGGCATCACCATATGCGGGAAGATCACCACGTCACGCAAAGGCAACAATGGTAATTCAATAATTTCATCAGCTAATAATTGGCTTGTAGGCATGGATGTAATCCTCGAATTTTGATACTTAATGCAAGTAAAATGGAGACGCACTCTTAAAATTCAAGAGTGCGCCAAGCCAATGCTGTAAATAATTAGGATTTATACTAATTACGCAGTAAAGCGATACACCCAATTTCACAGGTGTGGGCTGATTAAGCGGCGCGATCTTTGTCGCCCTTACCAGCATAAATCAATAATGGCGTACCTTTGCCATCAATCACAGCTTCGTCTAAGACGACTTTAGTGACATTTTTCTGTGATGGTAGGTCAAACATCGTGCTCATTAAAGCTGCTTCTAAAATTGAGCGTAAACCACGAGCACCTGTCTTGCGCTTGAGGGCTTTGGCTGCAATTGCTCTTAGCGCCTGCGGACGAATCTCAAGTTCAACATCCTCCATAGCAAACAATTTCTCAAATTGCTTAACCAAAGAGTTCTTAGGTTCAGTTAAAATCTGTACTAAAGCTTGCTCATCCAACTCTTCCAAAGTCGCGACAACCGGTAAGCGTCCGACTAACTCAGGAATTAAGCCAAACTTAATAATATCTTCAGGTTCAACAGTACTGAATACCTCACCTACACCCTTCTCAGATTTCGACTGTACGCTTGCGCCAAAGCCAATGCCTGATTTTTCCGTGCGGTTTTGAATAACTTTCTCTAGACCATCAAAGGCACCACCGACAATAAACAGAATGTTCGTGGTGTTCACTTGGATAAAGTCTTGATTAGGATGTTTACGTCCACCTTGAGGGGGAACTGAAGCAACCGTGCCCTCAATCAATTTGAGAAGCGCTTGTTGCACACCTTCACCCGATACGTCACGAGTGATCGATGGATTATCTGATTTACGTGAGATCTTATCAATCTCGTCAATGTAGATAATCGCCTGTTCAGCTTTCTCTACATCGTAATTACATTTCTGTAAAAGTTTCTGGACGATATTTTCAACGTCTTCACCTACATAACCCGCTTCTGTTAAGGTGGTTGCATCCGCCATAACAAAAGGCACATCCAGCATGCGTGCAAGTGTCTGCGCAAGTAAGGTCTTACCTGAACCAGTCGGTCCAATTAAGAGAATATTACTTTTCGCGAGTTCAACACCATCTTCTTCCTTGATGCTGGCGTGACGAATACGCTTATAGTGGTTATAAACAGCAACAGCCAGATTACGCTTAGGAATATTCTGACCGATCACATACTGATCCAGAAAATCCTTAATTTCTACAGGTGTTGGCAACTCAGTTTTGATGGCTTCTTTGACGGCTTGGACATTACTTTCTTTAATAATGTCATTGCACATATCCACGCATTCATCGCAAATAAAGATATTGCCAGGGCCAGAAATTAATTTACGAACTTCGGCTTTAGTTTTATTACAAAATGAGCAATGTAAGGTTTTGCTCGTTGTAGATGAGGAGTTCTTATCTGTCATATCACTCTTAATAAACAATATAGGCCAGCTTTTAAAGGCTGGCCCGTCACCTTAAAGATAGGTTTTATAGTAGCGTATATTGCTAAAAAAATCAGCCAATACGTGTCGTGAGAACTTTATCAATCAGACCATATTCTTTCGCTTGGTCTGCATCCATATAATTATCACGTTCTGTATGTTCGCGAATTCTTTCGATATCCTGCCCACTATGTTTGGCCATAATCACATTCAAGCGCTCACGTAAGCTTAAAATCTCACGCGCTTGAATTTCGATATCTGAAGCCTGACCACGTGCACCACCTAAAGGCTGATGAATCATAATGCGTGAATTTGGCAAGCTATAACGCTTACCTGCTGCTCCTGCATTCAATAAGAAAGCCCCCATACTCGCCGCCATACCTGTACATAAGGTTGACACATCAGGTTGGATAAACTGCATGGTGTCATAGATCGCTAGACCCGCGTAGACACCACCACCTGGTGAGTTGATATAGAGCGAAATGTCTTTTTCAGGGTTCTCTGATTCTAAGAACAATAATTGAGCAACCACTAAGTTAGCTGACTGGTCATTAACAGGACCAACCATAAAAACAATACGCTCTTTCAACAGGCGTGAGTAAATATCGTATGAACGCTCACCACGACCAGACTGCTCTACCACCATAGGGATATAGCCTAGCCCAGTCGGTGTCACCGACTCATCACCGTGGATAGAGGCGTAAAAATCGGTAAAGCGGTTCATCATTACATTGTTCCCATAATTTCTTCGAAAGGAATTGCCTCTTCAGTGACTTTAGCTTGGGCTAAGATGTGCTCAACGACATTATCTTCTAATGTAACGTTTTCCATCTCGGCACGACGCTGACGGTCAGCCAAATAGTAAGCAACTACTTGCTCAGGTTTCTCGTAGTTCTTGGCAAACTCTTCAATACGTGCACGTACTTGCTCAGGTGTCGCTTGTAGTTTCGCTTCTTCAACTAATTGACCAACTAGTAGGCCTAAACGTACGCGACGCTCAGACTCTTCAGCAAATGCTTCGGCTGGAATTGGCATAGAATCAGCATTCGGGATACCACGTTGTTTTAACTCTTCACGAGCCATCTGAATACGGCCTTGAACATCATCATTGATTAAGGCTTTAGGCACGTCAAAAGTCGCGGCTTTAGCAACGGCGTCAAAGACATTAGTCTTAGTACGTGCTAAGGCACGGCTCTTAGCTTCACGCTCGATGTTTTGGCGAATTTCTTCGGTTAATTTCTCAACATCACCTTCAGCTTGGCCAAGTGATTTAGCAAAGTCGCTATCAACAGGTGGCAATTCAGCTTCAGCTACTTCTTTCATAGTGATAGTGAATTCTGCTGTCTTACCAGCCACTTCTTCACCTTGGTAATCTTCAGGGAAGCTTAATGGGAAAGTTTTGCTCTCACCCGCTTTCAAGCCCTTAGCAGCCTCTTCGAATTCAGGTAACATACGACCTTGGCCTAATAAGAATGGGAAGTCTTCAGCTTTACCGCCGTCGAACTCAACACCATCAATCGTACCAACAAAGTCTACTGTTACACGATCATTGTCTTGAGCAGCACGACCTTCAGATGCTTTATATGTTGCACGTTGTTTACGTAAAATATCAATCGTGTTATCAACTTCAGCTTGACCCACTTCAGTGGTGTAGCGAGTTACTTCAATCGCAGATAAATCAGGCGTTGTGATTTCTGGGTACACTTCAAATTTAGCAGTAAAGGCAACAGTACCTTCGGCAGCATCTTCTTTAGGCTCAACCACAGGCGCGCCAGCGACACGCAACTCTGCTTGTTTAACAGCGTCATCAAAAGCTTTACCAACTTGTTGATTGATTACGTCGTAACGTACGCTAGGACCATGGCTACGCTCAATCACTGATAAAGGCGCTTTACCTGGGCGGAAGCCCTGTACTTTGGCAGTACGAGCAACACGTTGTAATTGTGTTTTTACTTCTTTTTCTACGTCTTCTAAAGATAAGACTAAATCTACTTGGCGCTCTAGGCCTTCAAGTGTTTGAACAGTTGCTTGCATTATCTATAAACCTATTTTTTAAACATAATAAATGAGGAATCAACCGTCTATTTTACCCATAATTTCATAA
>CAYFVY010000036.1:0-16198 GCA_964346715.1 uncultured Pelistega sp.
ATTTTTATAAATGAACAAATTGCCGAACCTTGCTAGGATTCACCAATTTAAAAAAACAATTGAGAAAGACTCTCAAGACGACATTGAACGGTAATCCCCCCACAAAACTGCAGTGATGTAAAGTAGAATTTCCATACGAGGAAATGAACAATGAAACGATCACGCTATACCGATAGTCAAATTATGACCATTCTTAAACAAGCTGAGGCAGGTACCCCTGTCCCTGAACTCTGTCGAGAACACGGCATGAGTAGTGCCACATTTTATAAATGGCGCTCAAAATATGGGGGCATGGATACTTCTCTGATGGCACGCTTGAAGGAACTAGAGGCAGAAAACCAACGGCTTAAAAAGATGTATGCAGAGGAACGGTTGAAGGCAGAAATTGCTCGAGAGGCGATTGAAAAAAAGTGGTAATGCCATCTCGACGTAAAGAGATGGCACAGCGAGCTGTTCAGCAGTTTAGCGTAAGTATTCGTCTAGCCTGTGCTGTATTTAGTATCAGTCAGAGCGGTTATTACTATCAGCCTAAATTAAATACTGAAAATGAGTTGATTGCCGACTGGTTGATTCGGCTAACTACCACGCAACGTAACTGGGGCTTCGGACTGTGTTTTTTATACTTACGTAATATTAAAGGCTTTACCTGGAATCACAAAAGGGTGTATCGAATCTATCGAGAGTTAGAACTCAACTTACGTATCAAACCAAAGAAGCGACTGAAACGAGACCGACCAGACGCTCTAGGGACGGTGACAGGTATTAATCAAACATGGTCGATGGATTTTATGCACGACCAATTAGCGGATGGACGCTCATTTAGATTATTCAATGTACTTGATGACTTTACTCGTGAAGGCTTAGGGATAGAGGTTGACTTCTCTTTGCCCGCTGAGCGAGTTGCACGAGCACTTGATCAAATCATTGAGTGGCGAGGTAAACCCGCCTGCTTAAGATGTGATAACGGCCCAGAGTATATCAGTAACACGTTACTGGAGTGGGCTAGAAAGCGACAGATTACCGTGATTCATACACAACCTGGTTGCCCACAGCAAAATGCTTACATCGAACGCTATAACCGAACCGTACGTTATGACTGGTTGACACAGCATTTATTCGATAACTTGGAAGAGGTACAACAAGGAGCGACACAATGGCTATGGACATATAACCATGAACGGCCTAATATGGCACTAGGTGGAATCACACCGATACAGAAATTACGAACCCATTCTACTGAAAAATACTGCTAAAAATGGGGGGATTACCAGGCCATTAGGGCAGAATGTAAAGAGTGATTTAGATAAAAATTTACGAAGATTTAGAGTATGAGGGAGTTTGGGGTAGGGTAGGTGTTTCAGATGGATACGGGGATAGGTAGGAGGATGAGGAGGGGGAATGAACTTGCTACGTGTAAAGAGCCAGTAAATTATCTTCCGAAAGTATTACGCATTGTATATAGTGCTTATTGCCTCAGTCTATGGTCACCTTGGGTGTAAGTAGGGCGCTGAGAAAGGCTTCGGCAATAAGGTATCTACTTGATATGCTGTCCTATGCTTGTTCTGAGCGTAGATATTAATTTAGAATTTAAATGTCAGACCAGCTGAGACAGAGCGCCCATTCCCTGATAAGAATGTAGGCATATTCGGTGTAGCGGTATTGCGGATAACATAGCTACTGGCATATTTCTTATTCAATAAATTATCCGCTGTTAAATAGGCGCTCCAATGTTTATCGTGCTCATAGGCGACTTTAAAGCCCAGTAAGAAATAACTATCTTGTTCGGTACTGGATACATTGGCATGAGTGGTATGTGTTTTTGACGGTAACCAGCGAATATTCGGCCCAAACCTCCATCCCTGAAGGTTATAGAGTAATTCAGCACTAATTAAATGGCGTGGAACCCCAGCGATACGATTACCAGCATATTCACCATTAAGGAAGCGGAAGTCACTGAATGTATAGGCTAAGCGATAATCAAAGTGCCCTTGAGCAAAACCAGGAAGTTGGCCGAATAAACCTGCTTCAATCCCTTGATGACGTGTGCCGCCGTGGTAGTTAAAAGTACCTGCAGGTGTGCCATTCACTGTGCTCACTGACATTAACTCATCCTTAACTGAGCTATGGTAAAGCGAGAGTGCCCAATTCGGGGCATATTGCCCTTGACCGAATTTACCGTTGCCACCGATTTCGATGGTCGTGGCTGTCTGTAATTCCAGAGGGCTGAGAGAACTACGTGCGATCTTAGGATTCTGTGGTGAGACCTCGGCATTAATAATTTCCCAGAACGTAGGTGCTTCATGACTACGACTGATGTTGGCATATAAGCGAAGGTTTTCGTTGGGCTGCCAGATAAGACCGAGTTTGGGACTAATATAACTCCAACTTTGATCTAGACCTGATTGCTTAAGCCGATTTTTTGCATCACGAATAGCTTGGCTCCATTTCACATCACCGACTATAGACCATTCAGGTGTTAAGTTCCAGCTTAAACCAATATTTACATGACGGTTTTCTGCTTGTAAAGCATAACTCGCTAATTGATTTAGCCAAGAACCATTTTGCGGGTTAATCACGTAAAGATCGCGGTCCATATCCGTACGTGACCAATGTAAACCTAAGCGATACTCAAATTGTCCTTGGCGACCATTCAGAGACCATTGAGCACCATAGGTATTTCCATCCGTCGGGGAGGCATAGGTAGGATTGCTGAAAGTATCATCAATCGTTTGCCAATATACACCAAAGCGTTGGTTTAGCTCCTCAGTGCCCCATTGGCTAATATTAGCTAAGCGAAATTGCTTGGTGTCACGATGAGGGTCGCGCTTATAGACATTATTCAAGCGGTCAAATGGCTCGTTATAATCGCCCGTCACACTACGTGGGTCGTTCTCTAAGCGATCGCGAGGGATGATATTGGGGATTTGGAAAAATAAATCTGTGTAGGAGAGGTAGGTACGGTTCTCAAAATTCTCACGCTTAAAGCCTAAATTACCATGAAAGCTTGAGCGCTTAGATTGTGAGTGATGACGAAAACCGTCGGCTCGACTATGGCTAAAACTAAAGCGTCCGTCCATATCCTCACCCTCAAAACCATAAGCACCATGAACTTGGCGTTGCCCATAACTTCCTGCTCCAATACCGATGTGATTATTATCGGCTCCAGTTAAGGATAAGAAATCAATTTCTCCGCCTAGAGTTGTAGCACCAGGCGCGATAGCATTAGAGCCGCGGCGTACACTAATTAAAGCACTATTTTTCGGCTCGATTACACCAATCACAAAAGAACCATCCGCTTCATTGAGTGGTAAGCCATCTTGCATGAGTAAAACACCACGATTGACGGGATTGCTCTGAATACCTGAGCCACGAATATTTAAGCGTGGTTGATCGTTACCACCAAAGAAATCTTGAATCACCAGGCCAGGCTGGTAGTCTAGAACATCTCTTAAGACATTAAGACGGATGTTTTTCTGTGGCTCTATAAGATTAGTGCCACCTGCTACGCGATTGAGCTTGGCTTGTTCCGCTTCTGGACTCGCTCGTAAACTAGGGCGAGAGTCTGCGGTGGCTTGAATGGCTTCTAGGGTAGTGACCTCTTGGGCGAAAGCGGAGACGGATAAAAAGCCACATAGATATAGAACTGTTTTTAAGGAGTTGAGATGTTTCAGAGTAGACATAATTTCTGCTTAAATAAGATGAACGCTTTGATTAAGATAGTTGTAAATAATTTGCCTTAATAGCAGGCATAAACATTATGGGTAACGATATAACTTCAGGGCTTTAGAGCGTATTAGGTAAGGTAAATATAAAAACCAAAAGAATTAGCCAATAAATCATGATTGTTTTGTTTATAATGAGCTATAAAGTTAATAATAATGATTCTCATTTATAACATTAATAAGGATTGATTGAAAATGACAAATGTCAATATGAACGAACCTTTTGAATCCGTGGAAGAGCGTGCTATTTTGCAGCAAAATTGCCTTTTCCAGGGCGTATCCGAACAGACATTGGACGTGGTTCTCATAGGCAAAAAAGTAATGTTTGCTCCAGAAAATTTAATTATCTTTAATGAGGGTGATGAGGCGGCGAGTTATTATTTTGTGCTTGATGGTCAAGTCGCGATGTTTCGTTATTCGCTTGAAGGAGACGAGCGTATTTTCAATGTTTTTAAGAAAACTCAGACCTTAGCTTATGCTGCTATGTTTATGCCACATGGTCGATATCCTCTAAGTGCGCGTGCCCATCAGGACTCTGTTTTATTTCAGTTACAACGCAGTTCGCTACATAAAGCCTGTCAACAGGATGGCGAGTTGGCTACGCGTTTCATGAATAGCATAAGCCACCGTATGTATCAGCAAATTAATGAATTGGATTGGTTGAGTACAAGTAATGCTGCGCAACGCTTGGCGTATTACCTCCTTAGTCTTGAGCAGAATGAGCAACATCAGGTTCAATTGCCTTTGACACAGCGTCAATTAGCTTCTCATCTCAGTGTGCGTGCAGAAACCTTAAGTCGCTTGCTGGCCGATTGGCTAAAACAAGGCTTTATTAAGGGTAGACGCCAAGAATGGACGCTGCTTAATATGCCTTTCCTTGAGGGCTTAGCTAAGGGGGCGAAGCGGAGCTATTAAAAGTCCCCCATCCACTTTGTTTGAATCCTATTAAGAATCATGTGAGATGAGGCTGAGGTTTAATCCTTCTTCCTCGGCGTCACCGGTGCGCCAGGATTGCTTGTAAAGATGCGATAAAACGTCGGAATATATATTGCAAAAGCGACAGTCAATAATAACGCTGGCAAATAGAAGACCAAGACGATATAGTTCTCCGTATTTAATGAGCCCACAGAACGGCTTAAAGCAGCTCCAAAAATTCCCGCTAAGGCAAGTCGACTTGCGAGGGGATAGCTTGAACTTAAACTACTATGGGCAACGCCTGCAATACTAAAGACTTGCATGAGCATCATTAAGAAACCACCGATCATAATTAGATGGAAAGCCGCTGTACTATGGTTAAAAGCCAGAATGGTCGAAAAACCTAAGCAGACATAGCCAACCCCGATGCTGAGTAAGGTCAGATAATACCAGCGAATATAGTAGCGCTTAAGCATCAAGGGGTAGTGCCAATCGCGTAGTCGCCCCAGCATAGTGAGCCCCACTGCCACGCTAATCCACGCACTTGCAAGAGAGTTATCTAGCCAGATTTGACTCGCCACATAGGCATAGATAAACCAAACAGACAGATTCTTATAAAAAGGATTTGGCATAAATCGGCAATCAAGTAAGGGCGAATCATCTAAGGCTCGCTGCCCGATGGCCTTGCCGATACGGAACATAATTAATGCCACGCCAGCGATAAAAATATGGGCGATCTGTTTGAGCCAGAATAAACTGGGATCGAAGGTATAACACGCGTTCAATAGAGTGATGCTCAACAATAAAATAATGACGCTAATAATCTTGCTGTCGCGTGCCTTAAGTGTCAAAAGTGCCGCAATCCCACTTATCCATAACCAGAAAATTGTAAAAGTTATTCCCGCTAAACTTGGCATGACTACACTACTAATAGAGCCGAACGACCATAAAATAAATAAGCTCAAACTGTACGGAATCAGAGGACGGGCGTCATGCGTCCATTCAGGAATAGCAGTGAGAATAAAACCAGCGAATGCCGCTCCTCCGACAATATTTAAAAAGCCATAGGCATGTAAGGTAATAGGGTTAATAGAAAAAGGATAAATACCCTGCGCAACCATAGGCCAAATCATGGCTATTAGAATAGCGCTCAATGAAGCTAATAAGAAATTCAAGCGAAATGGAAATGTCAGAAAGTCCTTGACGATTCCCTTAAATGAAGTATCTATACCATTATTGTTTATATTTATTTCAGTCGCTCTTTTACTATTTGTCCTTGGGCTATTCATGTTCACGCTATTCATGCCTGAGCTATTTGTATCGGTGCTATTCGTGTTTTGGCTATTCAAGCTTGGATTATTCATGATAAGCCTGCCAATACGGTTGTTGTAGGTAGTACTTAATAAAGGTCTCATCTCTTACACCGAGCGGCGTAAGGAGTTCAATTTTTTCTCTGCAGCTGGCTGGCTTATGATTCAATAGATAAATATGATGGGAGAGCTTAAGTGCTTCGAAGCGATCATGCGTCACCATAACGATGGCCATACCTTGTTCTGTTAGTTCTTTTATCCATTCATAGATGTTGAGTTTAAGCTCATAATCTAAGGCGGAGAATGGCTCATCTAAGAGCATGAGATCAGGTTTATTCAATAAGGCTCGGGCTAAGGAAGTGCGTTGGCGCATACCACCCGAGAGCTCTTTAGGGTATTTATGCCAATCATTTTCCTGTAGATGTAAGCGCTTAAGAATAGCGGCCGCTTCCTCTTGGACAGCGCTACGTTTAGCATTAGGAGTGGTCAGCATGACATTATCCCAGAGGTTTAACCAGGGTAATAATCGATGCTCCTGAAAGAGATAACTTAAACGAGAGAAGCTATTGCGTAGGCTGCCGCTATCGTAATCAATCAGGCCAGCAATGACTCTGAGTAAGGTGGTTTTACCGCAGCCTGAGGGACCATATAGACAAGCGACTTCACCCGGTTTTACGCGTAGATTGACCTTATCTAAAATATCGTCGCCCATTAGGCTTAAGGAGAGATTCTGTAAGTTCAGCATCTACTGCTCCCATGGCATAAAAATAATCCGTAAGGGCTCGATAATTAAATATTCAACAATAAAAATCATACCTAGAATCACCATTACATAGGCTAAGACCGTTTCCGTATCTAACATCGAGCGAGCCATGGCCAATTGTGCGCCCATACCATCATTCGCCCCTAATAATTCCGCCATAATCGCCACCTTAATCCCTGTGCCAAGCGCAACACTAACTGCAGGTAGAAGATGATTTAAGAGATGAGGGAAGTAGAGATGCTTGAGTTTTTTGCCATAAGAAACTTTATAAACTTCAAGCATTTCTTTGAGTCCTTCGTCAACCGTCATCATGCCACGCATCGCTGCGGCAAAGGTGAGGGGAATAGCCGTGATAATGATGGTGAAGATAGAACTTTGCGATCCCATACCAAACCAGAAGAGCGCCAAGACCACCCAGATAATCGGCGGCATGCCAAGTAGCACGCTAATACAGGGGCGAAAAAAGAGACCAAGACTTTTAAAAGATCCAGCCAATAAACCCAAACTAATACCAATCGCTAGCGCAGCAGAAATGCCAACACTGGCTCTATACAAAGTAAGAGGTATTTCATGCGCAGAGAAATTCTGTAAAATTGTGCCCATGGCTTTAAATACCGCCAAGGGCTCGGGCAGCACAAGTGCACCAAGTTGCTGAGCGGCAATTTGCCATATGGCTAGGATAATGGCTAAGACTGCTGAGGAGGTAAATACCCCCCATAAATAATAGCCAGCTTGCCCTAATCGACTGCGGCGTATGGGTCTGCCTGAATCAATAATCATTTGTTGAACTTTTTTTAAGCAAATAAAGAGCTATCTGGTAACTTGCCACCAACGATTTTTGGATTGAGCTCATACAAGGCTTGAAAGAAAGTCATCATATCGCTCTCGATAGCAAGAGTGGAATCGATGACTAAGTTGGCATGCGGTAAAGCCGCCTCAATCGCCATTGCTGGAGCAGGTATCAACTTAGCCCCAATCTCAGCGGCTTGTTTTGGATTTTCTTGCGTCCAGCTTAAGGCGGCTTTTAAATCCTCATCCAATTGGTTCAGAAACTCGCGATTTTCCGTATAAAAGGCCTCGCTGACTAATAGTCCCGCTTGTGGGATGCCAGCCGAGGTGTTCGTGGCGCGCTCCCAGGCTTTCTGAATGTCAAAAACTCGCTCAATATTCTGCCCACTTATTTTGCCACGCATAATCGCGACACTGACGAGGGGTTCAGGAAGTAGAGCAAGATCTGCTTTTTGCTGAAGGAAGAGGGCTAAGGCCTCAGGTGGTGTTGCTGTATAAGTAATCGATAAATCAGAGAACTTTATGCCTTCTTTTTGACATAAGGCTTGTAGGATTAAGTCGGGCATATCGTTTTTAAAAGGCAGGACGATTTTCTTATCGACTAAATCATTGACAGAATTAATGACACTATCACGACCAATAAATCGTAAAAGGCCACGCGTCATTATATTTACGAGCTTAACCTTCTCCCCACGAGCAGCCAGATTTGCTGCCACATAACTAGGGACAATGCTTAAATCCATACTATGGTTCGCTAAGCCCGCACGCAGCACATCGATATCACGCCATACATCCGCACGCCAAGGGTGAGAGTCCTTGAGCTTGCCCTGTTGAGAGGCGACACCTAGGAGTAGAGTAGGTAAGGCAATAGGGCCATAGATAGTAAGTAGATTTTTATTATTTGCATGGAATGCCTTATCCTCTTGTGCCCAAGCTAGAGGAGTCATGCTCATCATACTGCTGGCGACGGAGCTGGCAAGTAGCCATTTAATAGCGGTTCTTCTGTCCATAATAGTATAAATAGTAATGAGAATTAATATCATCTATTGTAAGCGAGTTATTCTCAAATAGAAGAGAAGGCCTAGCTAAAGACAAGGACAAAGATTGAGAAATATCAAGTTCAGCCAAGGTTTTAGAAAGTGCTAAACACTTTTTAATCTTCTCGATAATTTTGCTCTTATCCATATGAATAATTCCAATATAAACTAAATTAATTGACTATTTTTACTGCGTATGGGATTAAATACGCCATAAAAAAAGTCCTGTTTTTTAAGACAGGGCTTGGTAATATGTGGTTTGGTAATGTGTGGTTTGGTAATGTGTGTTAGTGCTTAGTATGTGTGCATAATATGTTCAGGATTTAGTTCACGGTTAAGAATGATGTAATCGTAATTTTCCTTATGCTTTCTTGTGAGACAATAAAGTGGTTTATCCTTAGTTTCTATTTGTATTCCTATCATCTATCCCACCTACAATACGTCTTTACTCGTTAAGATAAACCCTGGAGCTGTTGCATGAGAAAAGAGTGGCAATTACTAAAAGGCCTAGCCCTAAAAGGCATAGTCGTGCTGGTAACGACAGTGCTTTCTTTTGCGTCTTTGCCTGCGAGTGCTCAAGTAAAGTCTGGGGTTTCGCCTGCACCGCCATCACAAGAGTCGGCAGAGTCTGGGCTACAACTTAAGCTCTTACATATAAATGATCACCACTCTATGCTCGAAGAATCCTCATTACAGATACGTGCTAAGACGGATGATTCCGGTAGGCGAGAGATAATTAAGGTGGAGTTAGGTGGATTTAGTCGCATAAAGACAGCTATTGATGATATTTTGGAAAAATTGGGCGGCACTGATCCCGTACGCCATATCATAAAATTGCATGCGGGTGATGCACTTAATGGAAGTCTGTATTACACCTTAATGCAGGGCAAGGCAGACGCGGATTTGATGAATTTGCTCTGTTTTGATGCCATGAGCTTGGGGAATCATGAGTTTGATTCAGGGGATCTTGCGTTAGCGAACTTTATTGAGGTCCTGCAACAAAGTAGGAATTGTCAAACTTCTGTTGTATCAGCGAACCTTATCTTAGCGCATAATTCACCTTTACATGCTTCGGGTATTTTGCCCTATAAGATTTTTACCAAAGACCAAACGCAAGTGGCGGTGATTGGTATCACACCCGTTATCGCCACCATGTATGCTTCGCGTCCTGATGAGGGAACGACTTTTGCCAATGAGTTATCAACGCTGAGGGCAACAATTAATGCTCTCAATCAGCAAAATATCCATCATATTATTCTCTTAAGCCACCTTGGCTATGATGAGGATAAGCGTATTGCACAAGCGCTACCTGAAGTGGATGTTATCGTAGGTGGCCATACGCATAGCTTATTAGGGTCCGCACAATTAAAAGAATTTGGTTTGCAAGCACAGGCTGAGTATCCTACAAAGCTGCGCAATCAAGATGGTGATTTAGTCTGCCTGGTACAGGCTTGGCAATATGGATCTGCATTAGGTGATTTGAATATTGATTTTGATCAGCATGGCAAATTACGCTCTTGTGAAGGTCAAGTACATCTTTTAATTGGGGATGAATTTACTAAGGCAAATGAACAATTATCTGAGGCCGAACAGCAATATGTTCTTCAGGACTTAGCGAAGGCTAAGGAGTGGCGAATCACTGAAAAATCACCAATCGTTGAAGAAGTCTTGGCTCCGTTTAGGCAGCAGATTGAGGCTTTTTCTCAAGAAGAGATTGCTCAAGCACAGGCTAATTTCTGTGCTCGTCGAGTACCAGGAGCAGGGCGTGATGGGGCGGCGGGATCTATTGCAAGTTGCTCAGATGATCCGCAGGTGCAAGCTCATGGGGGACAGATTCAGCAATTAGTCGCGTATGCTTTTTTATTTCAAGGCAAGGTCTACGGTGGCGCTGACATCGCTTTGGTGAATGGGGGTGGTGTGCGTACCGAGATTGCTGCGGGCCCAGTGACTACGGGTGATATCTATGAAGTGCTGCCTTTTCGTAATACCTTGGTGCGCATTCATATCACCGGACAAGAGTTGAAAAAAGTCTTGGAAGAAGCCTTGCTTGCTGTGTCGTTAGGCTCAACGGGGTCGTATCCGTATGCAGCGAATTTACGTTGGTCGGTGGATATGCAGGCACTACCTGGTCGTAAATTAAGTCAGCTTGAAGTTAAACAGGTCGATGGTACCTGGCAAGCTTTAGATGCAGAGCGGACTTACAGCTTGATAACAAGTGATTTCTTGGCTGAGGGTAAGGATGGCTATCGGACGTTTGCCACTCTTGAGCGAAGTAAAATTGAAAATACCTATCTCGTGTATGCGGATGCCTTCTTACAGTATGCGCGCAAGAAGGGGAGTTTGACTAAGCTTGCCGACGCTGATTTCAGTACGCAAAAGTATAGTGATTGATTTGGTATTATTTAATCTTAAAGAGAATTTTATGAGCTTAATGACATCTTCACCAACTCAACGTCGTTGTCATTTTTTACGCTTAGGTGCAAGCCTCACTTTAGTGCTTGGAGCAACATTACTGACAAGCTCTTTAAGTGTGGCGCAAGAAAATCCACCACTTGATATCGCAACGTCAACGAGCAAGCAAGCGCTTTTTCAAGAGTTACAAGAAGGGGGCTTGGTGATCTATTTTCGCCATGGCCGCACGAATAAGGGTGGGGTAGACCGTATTGATTGGCCGCGTCATGAGCAGCGTCTGCTTTCTGAGGCTGGAGTCGAACAGTCGGAGCGTATTGGCCGAGCATTTAAGAAATATCAGTTTGCTGTTGGCGAAGTCTTATCGAGTCCATTTGCGCGTTGCCACGATATGGCGATGATCGCTTTTGGGCGTACTGAAGATAAGATGGATTTATTAGGTCTACTTTCTAAGGGGGAGGAACGTGCTCAACGCGTCGCTTATTCGCATACCTTAGTGGCTCAAGCTGTTCCTGCTGAACAGAATCGAATCATCGTTGGACATAGTTCAAATATTAGTGAGAGTACTGGGCGCTCTATAGCTGAGGGAGATGCGGTCGTCTTGCGCCCCCATCCTCAAGGCCCTGAGGTGCTCGCTGTATTAAGCCCTGAAGATTGGGAGCGCTTAGCGGATTAAATTCATACCTCTGGAATAAGCCTAAGCGATATATGCCTATAGCATTTAATGGTTTTCTTGTGGCTTGATAGTTCTGGTTTTATGATGAGGGGTTAATTTTTATTTCAAAAGGAATACCATGAGCGACCAAGCTGAATACTTTAACGAAAAATATGGCATGACCAAGACCCATTCGGCGGTTGTTGATGCGATGCAGACTGTAGCACCTTGCAAGGCTTTAGACCTAGGCTGTGGCCAGGGGCGTAATGCACTTTACCTTAGTTTAAAAGGTTTTGATGTAACGGCGAGTGACTACAATCCAGGTGGTATGGGCACTGTGGAGGCGATTGCTGAAGCAGAAGGTCTGAAGGTGCGTACTCAAGTGTACGATATGAATCAAGCGGCGATTGATGAAAGCTATGACTTCATGGTGGCGACAGTCGTGTTCATGTTCTTAAACGCTAATCGTGTTCCCGATATCATTGCTAATATGCAAGCGCAAACTAATCCTGGTGGTTATAACTTGATTGTGTCAGCGATGGATACAGCAGATCATCCATGCCATATGCCATTTTCATTTACCTTCAAGGAAAATGAATTGCGCGAATACTATAAGGACTGGGACTTAGTGACGTATCAAGAAGAAGTGGGTGCTATGCATGCTCGTGATGCCCAAGGTAACCCAATCCAATTAAAATTTGTCACTATGTTAGCGAAGAAGCCAGCATAAGTAAGTCTGCCTAAATTTCACTCATATAAAAGACTATATAACCCTAGAGTTTCAATGCGTATAGCAGGGCATTAGAATAATCTGTTGTATAACTAAACATGTTCAGTGTTATTTATAGCGCTGAACAAATGTACTTAGTGCTTTTTATTAAAAACACTAAATAGCTTTTTTATAGTTTTCCTCTCTAGCTGACCATTGTCGTAGTTGCGATGGTCAGTTTTTTTTTGCTTTTTTGCTGAATCCTACTTTTTGACGCTGAGCTCTGTTTATTTGAGGTCTACATTATTGAATACGCTTGCGTATCAAGGAAAAAATCTAAGCACTTATTAATTCTATGACTTGACGAATGAGTCTTATGCCTTTAATATTAGAATTATCTAAATTAGATATTTCTTAATTAGACATAACTAATGTTTAATTTATAAGTGAGCACGTGTGAAGGCACTACATAAAAGCATCACATGTGCTGAAATTTTTCCAATTTTTTGATGGTGAGGTATTTATGAGCAAGTATAAAGAGTTAGGTCAATTCGTTACCGAAAACTTACGCGACTTGAAAAAGGGTAATCCAGATCTAATGCAGGGTTTTGGTGCCTTATCTGCGGCTGCCTCTAAAGCAGGTGCGCTTGATGAAAAGACTAAGGAGTTATTAGCTCTGGCAATTGGTATTGCGGTACGTTGCGATGACTGTATCGGTGCCCATATGCGTGCCTGTATCCGCTTAGGGATGACTAA
This sequence comes from uncultured Pelistega sp., assembly GCA_964346715.1. GTDB lineage: Bacteria > Pseudomonadota > Gammaproteobacteria > Burkholderiales > Burkholderiaceae_B > Taylorella. The sequence continues at coordinate 13,066 of CAYFVY010000036.1, forward strand.
GCAAGAGTTGGAAGAGTTGATTGGTGTTGCTGTCATGATGGGGGGCGGACCTTCATTGATGTATGGCGCCCATGCGATTGCTGCGTTTAAGGAATTCTCTGAGGCTTAAGTGCTAAATATACAACTAGCTTAAAGGCAAGCTATTAAAGCTATTTGATAGGAGCAGATACCGCCATTGTTTGGGCTCCTAAGTGTCCAAGATATCCATACCACTTTAACGCCCAAAAAGCAAAAAACCCTGAAAACTTATAGTTATCAGGGTTATCTACTTATACATGGCTAAATGTATATATTGTTCTTGGCGGGCACGGAGGGATTCGAACCCTCGATGCAGGTTTAAGCCCGTATGCTTCCTTAGCAGGGAAGTGCCTTCAGCCTCTCGGCCACGTACCCGAACAATCTGAAAGTATAGCAACTTTTCTATTGTCCGCCAATACTTTTATCTGAATAAGTTAAAAATATTGGCACTATGTAGATATAAACCTACAATTACTTCTCTTCAACTGGTTCTGTTTCGCCAAGATTGAAGGCTTTATGAAGTGCGCGTACGGCTAATTCCATGTACTTGTCTTCAATTGCCACTGAGGTTTTAATTTCACTGGTCGTAATCATCTGGATATTCACGCCTTCTTGAGCGAGTGTGCGGAACATCTTACTGGCCACACCAGCGTGAGAGCGCATACCAATACCCACGATAGATACTTTACATACCTTGTCGTCAGCAATCACTTCGCGAGCACCTACAGCTGGTACAACAACATTATTAATCACTTCGATAGCGCGCTTAAAGTCGCCACGGTTAACCGTAAATGAGAAGTCAGTATTGCCATCAACCGATTGGTTTTGAATGATCATATCGAGTTCGATATTGGCTTGGGCGATTGGGTCAAGAATAGCAAAGGCCACGCCTGGTTTATCGGGCACGCCCAGTAAAGTGATTTTTGCTTCGTCGCGGCTAAAAGCGATACCTGAAACTAATGCCGATTCCATTTTTGCGTCTTCCTCGAAAGTAATCAATGTTCCTGAATTCTTCTCAATTTCAATGTCTAATTCAGGGTCAGTTAAAGATGAGAGTACACGAAGGGGTACTTTATATTTACCAGCAAATTCAACTGAGCGAATTTGTAAAATCTTAGAGCCAAGTGAGGCCATCTCGAGCATCTCTTCAAAAGAGATCACATTCAAGCGACGAGCTTCTGGCTCAATACGTGGGTCTGTGGTGTAAACGCCATCGACGTCTGTAAATGTTAAGCATTCATCCGCACCAATGGCTGCAGCAATCGCTACCGCTGAAGTGTCAGAGCCGCCACGGCCTAGGGTAGTAATATGACCTTCAGGATCGATGCCTTGGAAACCCGTAACAACGACTACTTTACCATCGGCCAGGTCGGCTTTAATACGGTCAGGATTAATCGATTTAATGCGAGCTTTGGTATAGCTGCTATCGGTTTCGACAGGAACTTGCCAACCTGTATAGCTGCGCGCAGCGACGCCTTGAGTTTGTAAGGCAATGGCCAATAGCGCGCTACTAGCTTGTTCGCCAGTTGAAGCTAGCATATCCAGTTCACGGCGGTCGGCCAATTCGTTGATTTCTTTGGCTAAGCCTAAAAGGCGATTCGTTTCACCTGCCATGGCAGAAGGGACCACAACCACTTGGTGCCCAGCTTTATGCCATTTGGCGACACGTTTTGCCACATTTTGAATGCGTTCGACAGAACCCATAGAGGTTCCGCCATATTTATGTACGATTAACATCTTCTTGATAAAATAGTGGTTTAATAAAATTGGTTTAACCTTCCTATTTTACATCTACTTAGCCTTATTTAGTTAGAGAATTGCGTAATGAATCATATCTTATTGGTCATTTTTGACTTGTTAGGTACTTTTGCCTTTGCTGTGAGTGGCGTTTTAGCTGCAAAACAAAAGCGTTTGGATATCTTTGGGATTACTTTTATTGCTTTTGTCACAGCCTGTGGTGGCGGGATCTTTCGCGATTTAAGTTTAGGAGCTACGCCACCAGCGGCTTTTGATGACTGGCGTTATATGACCGTGCCTGTCTTAGCAGTGGTGTTTACCTTAACATTTAGACGTTATATTGAGCGCTTAAGTTTTCCGATTTTCTTATTTGATGCGATTGGTCTTGGTGTCTTTGCTGTTAGTGGTGCGCATAAGGCCTTGGTATGGGGTGCTAGTCCACAGATGGCGGTGTTTATGGGGATGCTAACTTCAATTGGCGGCGGTATGATTCGTGACATTATGTTAAATCGTACGCCAGATGTACTCTCTAAGGAAATCTATGGTTTGGCGGCCTTAGTAGGTGCTCTGATTATGACTTTAGGATCGTACACGAATATGCATAATATTGCGGTGGCTGCGATTGGTGCCTCAGTGGCTTTTGTGATTCGTTTCTTATCCTTCCATCGTGGATGGGAATTGCCTCGTTTTATGTAGTTGACGTGTTATATGTAGTTGTCACGTTATATGTAGTGGCCGTGCTTAACGTTGTTGCCAAACTCTATGTAATGATTATGCGCAACCAAGTATTAAGTTTTTTTCAAAAGGATTATTCTATGCAAGCAGCAAAACGTATTTTAATGGTCGGACCTATGCATGACACAGTGATGCAGCATACCGCTAAACACTATGAGGTGCTTGAATTGTGGCGTCACGATAATCCGCTCGAAATTTTGCAAGCGCAAGGTAAGGGAATTGAGGCGATTGTCACTGGTGCTTTCCATGGCGTGAATACTGACTATTTAGACTATCTGCCTGATCTTAAAGTAGTGAGCACATTTGGTGTGGGCTACGATAGTATTGATACGAATGCCTTAGCGCAACGTGGTATTCAATTGGGTAATACGCCAGATGTACTTAACGATGCAGTAGCTGATACTGCTGTCGCACTATTACTAGCCGTTGTTCGTGAAGTCGTGCGTACCGATCGTTATGTGCGCGAAGGGCGTTGGCCACAGGGCGCGTATGGCTTGACACCTAATGTATCGGGTAAGAAAGTTGGTATTGTAGGTCTGGGTAGTATTGGTAAGGTCATTGCTAAGCGATTAACAGGTTTTGATTGTAAGATTGCCTATCATAATCGTCAACAGCGTGATGATGTAGATTATCAATATTTTTC
>CAYFVY010000037.1:0-6060 GCA_964346715.1 uncultured Pelistega sp.
TAGGTTCCAGCGCCGAGAGGTGTAAGAGTTCGAGTCTCTTCGCTCGCACCAATCATATGATTGGTAATCGACCACAACAAGTCTTTAGTATTCCTAAAGCAACATTAATTAAACCACCCCTAGAATGACTAGCGGTGGTTTTTTTATTTCTACTCAAAATTGGTGCTATGATAAGCACTATATTTCTCTTTCAGCTCAAGCAAGCTGCCCCCTAATTTAAGGAGTACTATCCATATGAATACAGATGATTGGGATTTAGATAATTTAGACGTTCTAGATGAAGCTCCTGAAGATGTAGCAAGTCGTGTTATTGATAATGAAACGAGTTTTGAAGTCGATAACGATTGCGGAGACTCATGTAAGATTTAAGCTGTTACAGCAATATCAGGGCGTATTTTTCCAAATATGAAATATATGATTTTATAGATGTTTTATTGAAAAATACGCCAATATAACAATAATTAAAAGAAATAATCTCCTTTCGACTTATACAGACTTTCGTCACAATCCCGTAACAAATGTTTCTATACTCTCTGCATTCTAGCTCGTACCAACTTAATCGAGCTATAACTAATGAGGTTAGAAATGAATTTAAAGAAACTATGTGTAAGCATCTGTCTTGCCGCGACTCCAATGATGGCTCAAGCGCAAACAGCGAATATTGATGAACTAATTGCTGCTGCAAAACAAGAAGGCACCGTAAATAGTGTTGGTATGCCTGATACCTGGGCGAACTGGAAGGACACGTGGGCAGACCTAAAAACTCTCTACGGTTTATCTCATCAAGATACCGATATGTCTTCGGCTCAAGAAATTGCGAAATTTGCAGCTGAGAAAGATAATGCAACTGCCGATATTGGTGATGTAGGGGGTGGTTACCAAGGGACTGCTGATAAAGCCTGTAAAGATGGACAAGACAAGACACAATGCTTTGATCAAGTAGCGACATTTAAGCGCGTGTACAAGGTTAAGCTAGATCCGAGCAAAGACACGATTGAAAAAATTGCTTATATCGACTTGATGAATATCCAAGATCCTGAGAATAAAGCAAAGCGTGATCTCGTTGATGGTAAGTTTGTTTTCCCATTCTTTACTATTGAGAATGTAGACTTTGTTGGTGATAAACACATTATCGTTGGTAATGATAATAACTACCCAAAATCGTCTAGCCGTGAGCCAAACAAGGCTGATGATAACGAGCTTATCTTGCTTGATGTAAGTGAATTACGTCAGGCTAAGTAATTAGCTCAGTGTAAGTATTATTGGTATAAGGATGCTCCTAGCCCTTGGGTTGGGAGCATTTGCTATGATGCAGTGATACACAGTTCATAAGTGCGCCTAAACTAGCTAAAAAACAGCGCTCAGTGCTACAATAAAAACTTCTTAACAGTATCACCATAAGGCTGAGCCATCGCTAAGGCAAGGACAAGCTTTGCAAGGAACAATTTACTGGACTTTTTATGAGCACCCACTCCGTTCTAGACTTAGCACGTGATTTAATTCAACGTCCTTCAATTACCCCTCTTGACCATGGATGCCAACAACGCTTGGTCGATGCTCTAGCCCCTGAGGGTTTTAAAGCTGAGCATTTGTTTTTTACTGATGTCGATAATCTATGGCTCCGCCATGGTACAGAACGCCCTCTCTTTGTATTTGCTGGGCATACAGACGTCGTGCCTAGTGGTCCACTAGAGCAGTGGAAATTTCCTCCTTTTGCTGCACAGATAAGTGAGGACAAACTATATGGTCGTGGAGCTGCCGATATGAAAAGCTCCATCGCTGCTTTCACTATTGCCTGTAAAGAGTTCGTCCAAGAACATCCTGACTATAAGGGCTCGATTGCCCTACTGATTACCTCAGATGAGGAAGGACCTTCAATTAATGGCACAACTCAAGTTTGCCGTGTTTTACAAGAGCGCAATGAACAGATAGATTACTGCTTAGTGGCAGAGCCTTCTTCAGACCAGATTTTCGGCGATACGATTAAGAATGGGCGTCGTGGCTCTTTAAATGGTGCTCTTTTGGTCAAGGGTAAACAAGGTCATGTGGCTTATCCTCATAAGGTACGTAATCCGATTCATCAAGTGATGCAAGCACTTAGCGACCTAGTGGCTGAGCAATGGGATCAGGGTAATGAGTTCTTCCCTCCAACTACTTTTCAAATTTCTAATTTTCAAGCAGGTACTGGAGCTAATAATGTAGTGCCAGGTCAAGCTCGTGTTGCATTTAACTTTCGTTACTCTACGGCGAGTACAGCGCAAGCACTACAAGAGCGCGTGTGCGCCATTTTAGATAAATATGATGTGGAGTATGAGTTGAGTTGGGATCTAAGCGGAGAGCCCTTTTTGACGCCTCCGAGTGCACTCAGCAAGGCCTTACAGGATGCGATCAAAGAATACACTGGCGTAGACGCTGAGCTTTCTACCTCAGGCGGCACCTCTGATGGGCGCTTTATCGCCAAAATCTGCTCACAAATTATTGAATTCGGCCCTATCAATGCCAGTATCCATCAAATCGATGAACATATTGATATCAGATGTCTAGAGCCGCTTAAGAATATTTATAAGCGCACTCTTGAATATGTTTTACTTTAAATAAAAATTAATTAAGTATTAAGGAAATACTATGTCTAAGTCTTTTTACGAATTTAAAACGGTACGCGATCTGATTCGTTACGGTGTCTCACAATTCAACCAAGCCAATTTATATTTTGGTCATGGTACCGATAACGCTTGGGATGAAGCTGTCTACTTAGTTTTATTTTCTCTTAATTTACCTTTAGATAATTTAGAGCCATTTTTAGATGCTCGCCTACTAGAAAGTGAGAAAAAGCGCTGTCTTGACTTAATTGATGCCCGTGTTAAAAAGCGCACACCTCTCGCCTACTTAACGGGTGAATCTTGGCTCCAAGGCTATCGTTTTATTTCTGATAAGCGCGTAATCGTGCCACGTTCGCCAATTTCTGAGCTCCTTGTACAACAACTTAGTCCATGGATTGAAGATCCTGAAGAAGATTTAGAAATCCTTGATATGTGTACTGGTTCTGGGAACTTAGCAATTATTGCTGCCTTAAATTTCCCCTTCTCGCATGTCGATGCTGTTGACCTCTCAGATTATGCAATTCGCTTAGCTCAACGTAATGTGGAAATGTACCAATTACAATCACGAGTGAATGTGGTACAGAGTGATTTATTTACTGAGTTGCCGCTTAAAAAATATGATTTTATTATTGCCAACCCACCTTATGTTAACAGCACATCAATGCGTAACTTACCTTCAGAATACCAACGTGAGCCTGTAATGGCACTTGACGGTGGTGAGGACGGTATGGATTTTGTGCGTAAGATTCTCAATAGGTCTGCTGAGTATTTGAAAGATAAGGGCTTTATCCTTCTTGAAATCGGCAATGAGTATGAAAACTTCCTCACTGCGTTCCCCTCGATTAACTCAACATTCTTGGAAACAGAAACCACTCAGGAGTGTATCGTGCTATTAACACGTGATGATTTATTAATGCTGGATTAAACGACTTACACAATAGCTAGACTAACTGCTTGTCTTGTCATGTTCCTGATCCTAATAGTCTCTCCTTAGTGAAAATTGGTATGACTAAGAACCAGGTGCGACACTTGATTGATGCACCACATAGACATGAGCTATTCGCTGCGCGTGATTGGACCTATGTTTTTCATTTTAAACAGCCCGATAACAGCGTAACGACTTGTTTTTATAAGCTTACCTTTGATAATGCACCCTTAGTTTCTGGTATATATTGGCATCCTGTTAGCCCACAGAATGCGACTTGCCCACCTGTAAATTAATTCAAGTACTTATCATTCATTACATAATGGTATAATTTAGAGCCTTCTGGTTTCAGAGGGCTTTATTCATTAGTAGTTCTCTTTTTAGCATTAACTGCTCATTTATTGGCTTATCCAACAAGCCCTCTTTATTGGTAGATTCATGATTCGAGCCTCAGGCCTAAATTTACGACGTGGCACTAAAGTTCTTTTAAATAATTGCGATTTTGTTATCCATCCTGGGGAACGTGTTGGTATCGTTGGTCAAAATGGTGCTGGCAAATCGTCTTTATTTTCCCTGCTCTTAGGTGAGCTTGACCAAGATGCGGGTGAGTTAGAGATCCCTGATGTGTGGCAAGTTGCCAGTGTTCAACAAGAGACGCTCGTTGGCGCGCAATCAGCTCGCGATTTTGTGATTGATGGTGATAGCCACTTACGACAACTCCAAGTACAACGAGAAGAGTTAGCAGACTCAGATGGTCAGGCAATTGCAGAGCTTGAACACGCCTTAATTGAAGCCGGTGCCTGGACTGCTAACTCCAGAGCAGAGCAACTCTTAGCGGGTTTAGGCTTTACACCAGAACAATGGGATCATGCCATTAGTAGCTTCTCAGGGGGCTGGCAGATGCGCCTTGCCTTAGCCCGTGCACTTATGAAGCCTTCTGATTTGCTCTTATTAGACGAGCCGACTAACCACTTAGACTTAGACGCTATGCTATGGCTTGAAAAATGGTTGAATAGTTATCCTGGTACGGTCATTTTAATTTCGCATGATACTGAGTTTCTTGAAGCGGTTGCACGTACTATTTTAAATTTTGAGGGACAGCAACTTATCCGCTATAAGGGTGGTTATGATAGCTTCTTAACTCAAAAGGCTGAGCGTATTCGTCAACAGCAAATTAGTATTGACCGCCAAGCTCGTGAAACCCAACGATTACAAGGCTTTATTGATCGCTTTAAGGCTAAAGCATCCAAAGCGAAGCAAGCGCAGAGTCGAGTTAAAGCCTTAGCGCGTATGCAGACCTTAGCACCGATTCATGCTGAATCCAGTATTAGTATTCGCATCCCAGACCCACTCCATATGCCCGATCCCTTAATTGTGATGGAGAATTTAAGTGTTGGTTATCAGGATAATGGGCTAAGCAAACCTATCCTTAATAATATCAATCTTATACTACGTGGTGGTGCTAGGATTGGTGTGCTTGGGGTCAATGGTGCAGGTAAATCGACACTAATTAAAACAATTGCAGGCGAACTTGAGGCACTTGGTGGTCAATATAAGCCATCAAAAGGTTTAGCGATTGGTTATTTTGCGCAGCAGCAACTCGATATGCTTGACTTACAAGCAACCCCTCTTCTGCATTTACAGCGTATCGCAGGACCAGCAGTTCGCGAGCAAGAATTACGTAATTACTTAGGTTCTTTCGGCTTTACGGGTGATACGGTGAACTCTCCTGTAGCTCCTTTTTCAGGTGGTGAAAAAGCCCGTCTTGCCTTATCCTTGATTGTCTGGCAAAAGCCTAATTTATTACTACTGGATGAGCCAAGTAACCACCTTGATGTACAAACGCGTGAAGCCTTAGCGACCGCCTTAGCAGAGTTTGATGGTAGTGTCTTAATGGTTTCTCACGATAGACACTTATTACGTACTACGGTTGATGATTTCTGGATTGTTGCTGATGGTAAAGTCATCGAGTTCGATGGTGACTTAGAGGATTACCAAGCTTGGCTAAGCGATCGTCAAGTCAGTATACGCCGACAAGAACGCCAAGATGAAGGCCTTAATACGCCACCAAGTAGCGATCGTAAGGAACAAAAAAGGCTTGAGGCACAAGAGCGCCAGCGACTATCTCTACTACGTAAGCCCTTGGAAAAACCGCTCAGCAAGGTCGAAAAGCTTATGGCTCAGCAAGAAACGCGTATTAAAGAAATTGATTTGCTTATTGCTGATGAAAACTTCTATAGCGATGAACGACGTGATGAACGCGTTAAGGTTCTAGCCGAACATGGCGAGTTAACGGCAAAGCAAGAAAAGCTCGAGGAACAATGGTTAGAACTATCTGGTGAGATTGAAGCCCTAAGCTAAGCAAGCTGAGTCAACTTAGGCCTTATACTGAAGGCTTATATCAAGGCATATGCCCAAGGTCCTAAACTCAATGTCCCAATACTTAAGGTCCTTCAGTTCTGTCTTATAGTTTTGCTTGTACCTAGCTCACGGCTTGCATAAACTGTTGCCTTAATTCGGCTGATGTCACACCTG
>CAYFVY010000037.1:6070-12071 GCA_964346715.1 uncultured Pelistega sp.
GTCCTAAATTCAATGCCTCAATATTTAAGGTCCTTCAGTTCTGCTTTATAGTTTTACCTTGCGGCCTAGTTCAAGGCTTGCATAAACTGTTGCATTAACTCAGCTGACTTTACACCAGGTTCGGACTCGATGCCACTGCTTAAATCGACAGCATAATATTGGCCGCTTAGGGGGGCGATATTTAAGGCATTAATACCACCAGCAATAATAATCTTTTCCGTCGATAAGCGCTGTTTTACTAGGTTTAATAAACTTAGATCAAATCGCACCCCTGCCCCACCAAAACCTGTACTGTACGAGTCAAATAAAAAGGCTTGTGCATGCGGGAATTGCGTAACGTAATCAGCAATTTTCTCCTCAGTATCTAAACCGGGTGCTCCAACTCTAACCGCACGCCAATAGGGATAGTTAAACTGTTCACAGAACTCTCCTGACTCATCACCGTGAAATTGAATTGCCGCTGGTGCCAGTTCGCTGATAATACTACGTACTTCTTCTTCGCTCGGGTTCACAACTAAGGCAATAAGATTCACCAAAGCAGGTATATGAGCTTGAAGTTCACAAGCTTGTGCCAAGCTTAATGCGCGTTTACTTTTAGGGTATAAAACAAAACCAATCGCATCAACACCGACATTAACCGCAGATTGAATATCTTCAGCCCTTGTTAAGCCACAAAACTTTACTCGTGTTCGCATCATTACCCTTGAATATCATTTAGACAAAAGTGAGGCACATACAATAATGGACTTCACGAAGAAGTCCATTATCAGTTAAGGCCTTAATTGCGGTATTACACCACAATTTATACCCTTAAGTAAATCTCAGATCTACTTATTGGAAGAAACCACTGGCATCACCACTATCACTACCGTAAGGGTCACTACCATAGGTTGTGCCAGAATCGATAATAACAGTATTAGGATCGATACCTGTGTTGCTGGCTTTATAGTGAGTTACCATACCAGGCATTAGCAGAACTGCTACCACCATGATCAATTGAATCACGATGAATGGCACTGAACCCCAGTAAATATCACCTGTTGATACATGCTTAATTTTCTTGCCGGTGACCTTGTCCACGTAGTCTTCTTTAGGAGCCACTGAGCGTAAGAAGAATAGCGCGAAACCAAATGGTGGGTGCATAAATGAGGTCTGCATATTTACGGCCAATAACACACCAAACCAAATCAGATCGATACCCATCTTCTCGGCAACTGGACCTAGTAGCGGCACAATAATAAAGGCTAATTCAAAGAAGTCTAAGAAGAAAGCCAATAAGAATGTTGCTATGCTGACCACAATCAAGAAGCCCATTTCACCACCCGGCAAGGAAGCGAATAAGCCCTCAACCCAGATCTGTCCGCCAAAACCAGTGAAGGTTAAGGTAAAGATGGTAGAACCCACAAGAATAAACAATACAAAACTGGTGAGCTTTGTTGTGGTATCCATGGCTTGCTTTAATAGCTTCATGTCTAAACGACCGCGCAATAAGGCAAGGATTGTTGCACCTACTGCACCCATCGCACCACCTTCAGTAGGTGTTGCCACACCAATAAAGATCGTTCCAAGCACTAAGAAGATTAGGAACAATGGTGGGATCATCACAAAGACAACACGTTCAGCAATTTGCGAAAGCAACTTCAAACCAAGCAGCTTATTCAGGACAGCCACGACAAATGCTACCGTACCCCATAAAAGCAGACCTACAACAATCTTTTCATCGACGGGTGAGTTCTCTTTTAAGAGCATACCATCTAGGAAGTAAGCAACAACAGTGGCAAATACAGTTAATACTAATAAAGATTTTAGACCACGAGAGCCATTCGGTTCTTTGTAAACGCGAGCTTCTTCTGGTAAGGCTGGTGCATAGCTTGGCTTAATTAATGAAGTAACGACAACGTATACGATGTATAAGCCTGTCAAAATTAAACCTGGTACCATGGCGCCACGATACATATCACCAATTGAGCGACCTAATTGGTCAGCCAAAATAATTAACACCAATGAAGGTGGAATAATTTGTGATAAGGTACCTGAAGCAGCAATTACCCCTGTAGCTAAGCGACGATCATAGCCATAGCGCAGCATAATAGGCAGAGAAATTAAGCCCATAGAAATCACTGAAGCTGAAACCACACCTGTTGTTGCAGCGAGCATAGCACCCACAAGAATCACAGCAATCGCTAGACCACCGCGAATCGGGCCAAATAATTGACCAATTGTTTCGAGTAAGTCCTCGGCCATCCCACTCCGCTCCAAAATCAGTCCCATTAAGGTAAAGAAAGGAACCGCGAGTAAGGAGTCGTTCTGAACAATCCCATAAACACGCTCTGGTAAAGCCTGTAAGAATTGAAAGTTAAATTCACCCATGTATATGCCAAGTAAGGCATACAAAATACCGTTAGCCGCTAAGGAGAATGCTACTGGGAAGCCCAAAAGCAATAAAAATATCAATGTGGTGAACATGATAGGCGGCATATTTGCAATAATAAATTCCATTGTTTTTCCGCCTATTTATCGATTGAAGCTGAGCTAGCTGGAGCTCCTTGACGAGCTTTGAGTTTGGCCTCTTCTTGTGCTGCAATTTCAAGAGCTAATTGCTCTTCAGCTGAGATGCCCATACTTGGTGCTAATGGATCAGGGCCCTTACCAGCCAAGAAGGCAATACATTTGATTAAATGTGAAATACCTGCTAAAGACAGAAGACCAAAACCTAATGGAATAAGCATTTTCACTGGCCAACGTACCAAACCGCCAGGGTTAGATGATTGTTCATTGGTTGCGTAGGAAAGCTCAAAAAATGACCACGATAAATAGAGAATTAATAAGCATGCTGGTAACATGAAGAACAACACACCAATAATTTCAATAATGATCTGGGTACGACGTGAAAACTTCTGATTTAAAATATCCACACGCACGTGTTCATTTTTCAAGAAGGTATATCCAGCTGCTAGCAAGAAGATGACACCAAATAAGTACCATTGAATTTCAAGCCATGCATTTGAACTCAGGTGAAAGACTTTACGAACAATTGCGTTACCAGCACTAATCACGACCACGATAAGCGTGACCCATGTTACTGCTTTACCAAGCGCGGTAGTAAGCCAGTCAATCCCCTTGGAGATAGACAGTAAAAATTTCATGATTGACTCAGTTTATTAGAATAAAAAGCCCTTAATCATAGGGATAGCTTAAATCCACTACGATAAAGGGCTTAATTTTACACTACTTATGACTGCTGCTGACGAACAGCATTAATCATAAATGAATCATAGTTAAATTCTGCTACGCCAAACCATGGAGTTACTTGGTCACGGAAGGCTTTATAGTCATCATAAATTTTCTTAAAGTTAGGATCTTTAGCTGAGAGCTCATCGTAAAGTTTGTTCGACTCAGCATAGCAGGCATCCAAAACTTCTTTCGGGAAACGCTTCAAGCTTGCACCATTCGCAATTAAACGACGTAATGCCTCAGGGTTACGTGCATCGTATGTTGCAATCATCTGTTGAGTGGCTTGTGCGCTTGCTTGAGCAATCGCTGCTTTGTAGCGCTCAGGCAAGTTGTTGTAGGCCTCTTGGTTAATGTAGAGCGATACCTGTAAGGTGCCTTCCCACCAACCTGGGAAATAATAGTTAGGCGCAACTTTCTCAAAGCCTAGTTTCTCATCGTCATAAGGACCAATCCACTCGGCTGCATCAATTGTGCCCTTTTCAAGTGCTGGATAGATGTCACCACCCGCAACTTGCTGTGGAATAACGCCTAAACGTGATAAAACAGCACCAGCAAATGCGCTACAACGGAATTTAAGACCTTTTAAGTCTTCAAGGGTGTTAATTTCCTTACGGAACCAACCACCCATCTGTGTACCGGTAAAGCCGCATGGGAAGTTGACCACGTTAAAACGCTTATACACTTCACGTGTGAGTTCAAAGCCATTACCTGCATACATCCATGCATTCAGCTGACGCGTATTCATACCGAATGGTACGGCTGAGTCAAAACATAAAGCGGGGTCTTTCCCGTAGTAATAGTAAGAAGCCGAGTGACCCGCTTCAACTGTACCGTTCTGAACCGCATCCAAAACTTGTAATGCTGGAACAACCTCACCTGCGTGGTGAACGCGAATATTGAACTTACCATCAGTAGCGGCAGATAGGTTCTTAGCAAAGTTCACACCGCCGTTATAAATGGCATCAGCGCTTGTTGGGAAGCTTGAAGCAAGACGCCAGTTAAGTGTTGGTGCGTCTTGAGCAAATACTGGGGCTGCTAATGTGGCACCGCTTGTGGCGGCAATACCTAAACCAGCTTTTTTAAGAAATGAACGACGTTGCATTGTATGCTCCAAAATAAATCATAGGTGGAGCAATTCTAACGAAGAATACAAGTAGGCGTATATTAAGATTTACCCTAAATTAATTAGTAAGAGCCTAAATTTTTAATATCAAATACCGTTTGAATTTATACGGAAATGGTTTCTCTAAGCATCTACTTACGTATGTCTTAAAGAAACTAAGATCTACTTTTAAAAACCTAGTTTAAACAGCCTGCAAGAAGCTTTCAAATGGATTTTGAATGTCAAATTGTCGATAACAATTTAAGCCGTAATTCTCTGGGTAATCGACATCAGCGAGGTACAGCCCATCGGACATAAAGGTAGGCGCAGCATAACATCGATTTTTAGCTTCTAAAACTTGTGCCATCCATTCTGCCGAGTAGCGTCCCTTACCGACATAAACTAGGGATCCGATAATATTACGCACCATATGGTGTAAAAAGGCATTCGCTTTAAGGGTAAAGACAATAAACACCCCATGCTGCTGAATATCTAATTGTTCTAAGGTTCGAATTGGGCTGGCGGCTTGGCAAATCGATGAGCGAAAGGCACTGAAATCATGTTGTCCAATAAGATATTGAGCCGCATTTTGCATGGCTTGCACATTTAATGGGCGAAAGTCCCACCCTGCCCTGCCTAACCAACTGGGTGCCAGTACCCGTTCATTTCTTAGAATATAAACGTAAGTACGTGATGTTGCACTAAATCGTGCATGAAAATCAGAGGATACTTCTTGCGCCCAACGTACTCGTATCGTATCAGGTAGTAAGGCATTGAGCCCGCGAACCCAGGACTCTTGGCGACGTACTGCATGCGTATCTATATGCACAACTTGCGTTAAGGCATGCACGCCAGTATCCGTACGACCTGCACAGATTGTACATAGAGGCTCATTAGCAAACTGAGCTAAAGCGTGTTCAACATGGTCTTGTACAGTATTGCCGTCTGCTTGTGTTTGCCAACCATTAAACCCTACGCCATGGTAAGCAATCCCTAGGGCAATACGCTTAAGATTATTTTCCAAATTTATACTCCAGACCACTCAGACCATTCAGACCACTCACGGCACTATTCATACCACTCTTCACACAGCTGCTCAAAACACTCAGAAAGCAATTCTATCGCAGGAAACAAGAATGCGATTCAATAATCAGTCACTTGTTATAGTGCTATTAATGAATCGCATTATAAAACTGCTTGGCTTTATCAATTTACTTGATTATAGCTCACCAATTGCAATACGTAGCATACGACGTAGTGGCTCAGCAGCCCCCCAAAGTAATTGGTCACCTACCGTAAAAGCGCTGATATACTCAGGACCCATAGATAGCTTGCGAATACGTCCTACTGGAATATTGAGTGTGCCGCTCGCTGCTACTGGCGTCAAATCATGCGTAGATGCTTCACGCTCATTCGGAACAAACTGTGCCCACGCAGTACCCTGTTGAATGATATCTTGAATTTCATCCAGTGGCACATCACGCTTAAGTTTGATGGTTAAGGCTTGGCTGTGTGAACGCATTGCGCCAATACGTACGCATAAACCGTCAATTGGGATAATTGAACCATTCGTACCATCGCTACCACGACCAAGAATCTTAATGGTTTCAGCCTGCGCTTTCCACTCTTCACGTGATTGACCATTACCTAAGTCCTCGTCAATCC
>CAYFVY010000037.1:12081-16096 GCA_964346715.1 uncultured Pelistega sp.
CTTTCTGTGTGGCTAATAATTTACGGTCAATTTCCAGAATTGCTGAGGCTGGATCTGCTAATAAGTCAGCAACAGAACCTTGTAGTAGACCAAATTGCGTAATGAGTTCACGCATATGTTGAGCACCACCACCAGAAGCGGCTTGATAGGTCATTGATGTCATCCAATCAATGAGATCATGGCGGAATAAACCTGCTAAGCCCATCAGCATACAGCTTACAGTACAGTTACCACCTACGTAATTACGCACACCCTTAGCTAAGGCAGCATCAATCACGTCACGGTTCACAGGGTCAAGAACAATAACCGAATCGTCTTGCATACGTAAAGTACTAGCAGCATCAATCCATACGCCATCCCAACCAGCATTACGCAATTCAGGATACACCTTAGAAGTGTAGTCGCCGCCTTGAGCCGTAAGAATGATAGGTAACTTCTTCAGCGTCTCAATATCATAAGCGTCTTGCAATGGACCAGCACCTTCCGCCCACGAAGGTGCGGAACCGCCTGCATTACTTGTCGAGAAAAATACAGGGTTGATATACGAAAAATCACCCTCTTCACGCATACGCTGCATGAGCACAGATCCAACCATGCCACGCCAGCCAACGATACCAACTGATTGCTTCATTTTGTTACCTATCTTTAAGGAATATCTATATAAATTACTCTATTGTTTGCACAACAATTTATTGTACTTGATGCAGCGCAAAACAACCATACTTTTTAAGCATAAGCTTAAATTTATTTAAGCAGGCCATGAACTTAGCTCACATGGACCTGCTTTTTTACAATTAATCAGGAACTGAATTTATACTCAATAATAGACTCAAAACTGATAAATTGTGAGGTTCACCTCAGATGATTAATGGGTATTAAGCTAAAGCAGCAATAACCGCATCACCCATCTGTGTTGTACCTACTTGCGTAGTACCCTCTTCGTAAATATCTGCTGTACGCAAGCCATCCGCTAGGACTTTTTCAACAGCTTTTTCAATGCGTTGTGCCGCTTCTTCTTGATTCAAAGAATAACGTAACATCATAGCCGCAGATAAAATCGTTGCTAGTGGGTTAGCAATATTTTTGCCCGCAATATCTGGTGCAGAACCGTGGCTAGGCTCATAGAGGCCTTGATTTTGAGCGTTTAGTGAGGCTGAAGGAAGCATACCAATGGAACCGGTAAGCATCGCAGCTTCATCCGATAAAATATCACCGAATAAGTTACCTGTTACCACAACGTCAAATTCTTTAGGTGCACGTACCAACTGCATGGCTGCATTATCCACATACATGTGGCTAAGTTCAACGTCAGCATAGTTTTTGCTCACATCAATCATAATGTCGCGCCAGAATTGTGATGTCTCTAAGACATTTGCCTTATCAACTGAGCATAGTTTCTTCTTGCGCTTTTGGGCGGCTTGGAAAGCAATATGAGCAATACGACGGATTTCGCTCTCGGCATAGCGCATGGTATCAAAACCTTCACGCTCACCCTTGAAAGCACCGTCTTCAGCAACACGCACGCCACGAGGTGTACCAAAATAAATATCACCCGTTAGTTCACGCACAATCAGAATATTAAGACCAGAAACAACCTCTGGTTTTAAACTCGAAGCATTGGCTAATTGTGGATATAAAATTGCTGGACGCAAATTAGCAAAAAGCCCTAAGTTCTTACGCAAACCTAAGATTGCTTGTTCAGGACGGTACTCACGTGGCAGCGTATCATACTTCCAGTCGCCTACTGCACCAAATAAAACCGCTTTGGCTTTTTTCGCTAATTCCAAGGTGCTGGCTGGTAGTGGATGACCAAACTGATCATACGCAACACCACCAACAGGAGCTTTTTCAAGTTGAAGATCAAGTTTTAAGGCCGCGAGTACACGTACAGCTTGTTCAACAATTTCTTCACCAATACCATCACCTGGTAATACCGCAATTAGCTCTGACATAACTTATACTATCCTTTTGTGTGTTTAAACTAAACTACCTGAACTGTCTAACCAAGGCTGGCGAGCTAGACGTTCGGCCTCGAATGCTTTAATTTTATCTGATTGACGCAATGTCAGGCCAATATCATCGAATCCGTTTAATAAACAATACTTACGGAACGGCTCAACATCAAAGCTAAGTTCACGACCTTCAGGGGTAATAACCACTTGGCGCTCTAAGTCAATGCTTAATTTATAACCCACAAAAGCTTTAACCTCTTCGAATAAGCGCGCTACTTCTAACTCTCCTAGAACGATAGGCAATAAACCGTTCTTAAAGCTGTTATTAAAGAAAATGTCGGCATATGAAGGGGCGATAATTGCTCTGAAACCAAACTGAGTTAAGGCCCATGGCGCATGCTCACGACTCGAGCCACAACCAAAGTTCTTACGTGCTAATAAGATAGATGCGCCTTGGTAACGATCTTGATTTAAGACGAAATCAGGGTTCAATGGACGCTTGCTATTGTCCATGCCTGGCTCGCCATGATCTAAATAACGCAACTCATCAAACAAATTAGGACCAAAGCCAGTGCGCTTAATCGACTTTAAGAATTGCTTAGGAATAATTAAGTCGGTATCGACGTTTTCACGATCCATTGGGGCTACTAGACCCTCATGTGTTGTAAAAGCTTGCATAGTAATGACTCCCTTATCCTAATTTACGAACATCAACAAAATGGCCTTCAATCGCCGCTGCTGCTGCCATTGCAGGGCTTACCAAGTGCGTACGGCCGCCTTGGCCTTGGCGACCTTCAAAGTTACGGTTTGAGGTTGAAGCACAACGCTCACCCGGCTCTAATCTATCCGCATTCATCGCTAAGCACATAGAACAGCCAGGTTCACGCCATTCAAAACCAGCATCTAAAAAGATCTTGTCTAAACCTTCTTTCTCAGCCTGCATTTTCACTAAACCTGATCCTGGTACAACCATAGCTTGCTTAACATTCTTAGCAACTTTGCGACCCTTAGCGACTTTAGCTGCTGCGCGTAAGTCTTCAATTCGTGAGTTAGTGCAAGAACCAATAAACACGCGGTCAATACGAATTTCTGTCATTGGTGTATTCGGCTCTAAGCCCATATACTCAAGAGCACGTGCCATACCACTACGGCGTACATCATCCTTTTCTTTCTCTGGATCTGGTACACGATCCTCGATTGATACGACCATCTCAGGAGAAGTACCCCAGCTCACTTGAGGCACAATTTCTGCAGCATTAATTTCTACCACGCGATCAAACTTAGCGCCTGGATCTGAATGAAGCGTACGCCAATGTTGTACCGCCTGCTCCCACAATACACCGCTAGGTGCATAAGGACGACCCTTAAAGTATTCAATGGTTTTTTCATCAACGGCTACCATACCTGAGCGAGCACCCGCTTCAATCGCCATATTACAGATGGTCATACGACCTTCCATCGATAAGGCACGAATAGCTGAACCTGCAAATTCAATGGCATACCCTGTACCACCAGCTGTACCAATTACACCAATAATATGCAGAATAATGTCTTTAGCTGTGCTACCAAATGGCAACTCACCCTCGACCTTGATCAACATATTTTTATTCTTTTTCATCAAAAGAGTTTGTGTGGCTAATACGTGTTCAACCTCAGAAGTACCGATACCAAATGCTAATGCACCCATAGCACCGTGTGTACTTGTATGTGAGTCACCACAGACCACTGTCATACCTGGCAAAGTAGCGCCTTGCTCAGGTCCAATCACGTGTACAATCCCTTGGCGCATATCATTCATGCGAAATTCTGTGATGCCGTAAGTCTCACAGTTTTTATCTAAGGTATCAACTTGTAGCTTAGATACAGGATCTGTAATACCCTGAGCACGGTCTTTTGTCGGTACATTATGATCGGCAACCGCTAAGTTAGCATTAATACGCCATGGTTTACGACCAGCAATAGTAAGGCCTTCAAAAGCCTGAGGGCTAGTTACTTCATGCAGTAATTGACGGTCGATATAAATTAAACAGGTGCCGTCTTCTTCTTGGTTGACGACGTGTGCG
>CAYFVY010000038.1:0-15769 GCA_964346715.1 uncultured Pelistega sp.
GTAGCTCGTGGCCTGATTGGTAAATCTGAAGGCGATATTATTATGATTCGTGTGCCTTCTGGTGAGCGTGAATTTGAAGTCTTAGAAGTCGCGTATATTTAAGATTTAAAGTATTTGTTAGAAAGCCCCAATATGAATACTCAACTGTCCAAATTGTAGGGACAGTGCATTCATGACTTGGGGCTTAATTTTTTATTTAAACTAATTTGCTGTGACTTCGCACGCTATTAACCGCGAGAGCGGCGGCCAGCACGCAAGGATAAAGCGCTACCAGCACGACGTGGGATATTAGGTCCCTTACGTGCTGCGCTACTAGCTGGGCTCGCAGGTTTACGTACTGGTTTTTTAACCAATTCGGCATTACCTTTTGGTGCAGGAGCACGGCGTTTACGGTCTTTAAGAGTTTTACCAGCAGCGGCGAGTTTCTTCGGGGTGTAGTCTTCACCTGGACGACGTTCACTGGCTTGCAGTGGAGCTTTAGGCTCTTGCAGTAATTCAGGATGTTGTGCGCTAGGGCGGAATAGGGTGAGGATTTTTCCGACATGTGCCACGCTAGCGCAGCCCAAGTTATCACAAATCGCTTGTAAAATATCTAAGCGATTCTGGCGCTCATCACCAGCAACTTTGACCTTAATGAGGCCATGAGCTGTTAAACTGTTATCAATTTCTTTTAAGACAGAGTCACTAAGGCCGTTGTCGCCAATTAAGACGACCGGTTTGAGAGGATGAGCGGCCGCACGAAGTTGGCTGCGCTCTTTAGAAGATAGTTCAAGTGTAGACATAGTATTTTAGTATTTTAGGATTCTGGCAAATGGCCAAAAAGAAATTCTCGAAAGAATGGGTTCAACGACATATTAATGACCCATATGTAAAAATGGCCCAACAAAAGGGTTATCGAGCTCGTGCAGCCTTCAAGTTGATCGAGATTCTCGACACTGAAAAATTGCTCCGTAAAGGAGATATTATAGTCGACTTAGGCTCAAGTCCAGGCAGTTGGTCCCAAGTTGCGCGAGAAAGATTAGTTGCTGAGGGTGGCATTATTGATGGGCGTGTTATTGCGCTTGATATTTTGCCGATGGAGCCGATTGCGGGTGTGGAATTTATCCAAGGCGATTTCCGTGAGGATGAGGTCTTGTTTCAGCTCAAAGACTTGGTCGGCGAGAAGAAAGTCGACTTAGTGATTTCTGATATGGCACCGAATTTATCTGGTGTAAGCTCAGCCGATGCTGCGCGTATTGAACATATTGTTGAATTGGCAGTGGATTTTTCCTTGGCTCACCTTAAACCAGATGGCGCTTTAATTGTTAAAGCCTTCCATGGCAGCGGTTTTTCACAAATTGTCGAAATGTTTAAAAAGCACTTTAAGCGAGTAGTTGAGCGCAAGCCAAAAGCCTCGCGAGATCGCTCTTCTGAGACATTTATTGTGGCAAAAGGGCTTAAACAGCCAAACTAAGTCTTGTGTTTCTTAAATGTGCCCATATATTTTCCCTACTTCGGGCTTACATTTTACTTACTACTGCCTTTTTGCGGTAATCTTTTGAAAAGGTATTTCCTTAGAAACATTCCCCTAGCGGTCTTTTTCTCAGGTAAAATGACAGACTACTTTAATTTTATTTCAGACAACTAGCCTATGCGTGTATTGATGGTGTAGGCAGGAGCTTTACGTTGAATAACTCGTTCTCAAAGTTTGCCTTATGGGCAATTTTCGCTGTGGTTATGTTTACCGTGTTCAAGCAATACGATGCTGGCACGGCGAACCCATCTGGTGTTTCTTATAGCCAATTTATGGAAGCAGCGAAAGCCGGCAAAATCAATTCTGTTGTCATTCAAGGCAATACGCTCGCTGTGACCCCTAGTGACGGTCGCCCGTATGAGCTGACGGTGCCGAGTGACTTATGGATGGTCGGTGATTTGATGAACTCTGGTGTTAAGGTATCAGCGAAACCACCAGAGCAGCCTTCATTCTTGCTTAGTATTCTCATTTCATGGTTCCCGATGCTGCTTTTAATCGGTGTCTGGTTCTTCTTTATGCGTCAGATGCAAGGCGGCGGTAAGGGTGGTGCCTTTACATTTGGTAAGTCACGTGCACGTATGTTAGATGATGCGAATAATAATGTGACCTTTGCTGATGTTGCTGGTGTCGACGAAGCGAAAGAAGACGTAAATGAACTGGTTGATTTCTTACGCGATCCCTCTCGCTTCCAGCGCTTAGGTGGTCGTATTCCGCGTGGTGTGCTTATGGTTGGGCCACCAGGAACGGGTAAGACCCTTTTAGCTAAAGCCATTGCTGGCGAAGCTAAAGTACCTTTCTTCACAATTTCAGGCTCTGACTTCGTCGAGATGTTTGTGGGTGTTGGTGCATCACGCGTGCGTGATATGTTCGAAACTGCGAAGAAACATGCGCCCTGCATTATCTTTATTGACGAGATTGATGCGGTTGGTCGTCAACGTGGTGCTGGTGTTGGTGGTGGTAACGATGAGCGTGAACAAACACTTAACCAATTACTCGTTGAGATGGATGGTTTTGAGTCCGGTCAGAGCGTGATCGTTATTGCAGCGACTAACCGCCCTGATGTACTTGACCCTGCTTTATTACGCCCAGGCCGCTTTGACCGTCAAGTGGTGGTTAGCTTGCCTGATGTACGTGGTCGTGAACAAATTCTAAGTGTCCATATGCGTAAAGTACCTTTGGCACCGAACGTTGAGCCAAGCATTTTAGCGCGTGGTACACCTGGCTTCTCTGGGGCTGACCTCGCTAACTTAGTGAACGAAGCCGCCTTATTTGCAGCGCGCCGTAATGGTCGTACCGTGGATATGGTTGACTTCGAAAAAGCCAAAGACAAAATTATCATGGGTGCTGAGCGCCGCTCTATGGTTATGCCAGAAGAAGAGCGTCGTAATACCGCTTATCATGAGGCAGGTCATGCGGTCGTGGCATTTAGCTTGCCTAAGACTGACCCCGTCCATAAAGTCACGATTATTCCACGTGGCCGTGCCCTAGGTGTGACCATGCAGTTACCTGAAGGTGACCGTTACAGCATGGACAAAGAACGCTTATTAAATATGATTGCGGTCTTGTTCGGTGGTCGTATTGCTGAAGAAGTCTTTATGAACCAGATGACAACAGGCGCTTCGAATGACTTTGAGCGTGCTACAAGCATTGCTCGCGATATCGTGACACGTTACGGTATGACTGATAGTTTAGGCCCTATGGTGTATGCCGAGAACGAGAATGAAGTTTTCTTAGGTCGTAGTGTGACGAAGACAACCAATGTTTCTGAAGCAACTATGCAGAAAGTTGATTTGGAAATTCGTAAGATTATCGACGAACAATATAAAGTTGCACGTGACATTATTGAAGCCAATAGCGACAAGATGCACGTAATGGCTAATTCTCTACTTGAGTGGGAAACCATTGATGCCAGCCAGATCGCCGATATTATGGCAGGTCGTCAACCACAGCCACCGAGAGAGCCTGATCAGCCGCACGACACTAAGTCTGATAAGACACCGCCGACTGAAGGTAAGCGTCCTAAAGACGATAATAACGCGACTGAAGCTGTTTAATAATTCCAGGAGCAGCTCTTAATGAGTTCTTTGTTTCAATGTGGACGTTTCGAGCTTCGGCTCGAGCGTCCTTTTATTATGGGTATCGTTAATGTTACCCCTGATTCTTTTTCTGATGGCAATCATCATTTCTCAGCACAAGCAGCGATTGAGCATGGCTTAAAGCTAGTCGCCGAAGGTGCTGAGTTTTTAGATATTGGTGGTGAGTCAACACGTCCAGGCAGTGAGCCCGTGAGTATTGAGGATGAGTTACGCCGCGTCATCCCCGTTATCGAGGGATTACGTGACTGTGGCGTACCTTTATCAATTGATACTTTTAAGCCTGAAGTCATGGACCAAGCGCTTGCCGCTGGGGCAGACTTAATCAATGATATTTATGCTTTGCGTCAAGAAGGTGCGCTTGAGGTTGTGGCAAAATACCCGCAAGCGGGTGTCTGCATTATGCATATGCATGGTGAGCCTAAGACGATGCAAGTGAATCCGCCAGATTATAATGATGCAATCACCCAGCATGTTTATGACTTTTTGCAAGAACGTATGCAAGTCATGTTGGATGCGGGTATTGCCCAAAACCGAATTATGCTCGATCCAGGATTTGGTTTTGGTAAAACCATGCAGCAGAATTTTCAGTTATTAGCTGAAATGGAACGTTTACAAAGTTTGGAAGCACCGATATTAATTGGTGTATCACGTAAATCAATGATTGGTTATGCGACCAATCAGCCCGTAGAGAAACGCACTGTTGGTAGTGTTGTAGCCGCTTTGGCTGCTGCTGACCGAGGTGCTGTGGTGTTGCGAGTTCATGATGTAGAAGCAACACGTGACGGATTAAATGTATGGAATGCCATAAAAAAGGAGTCAAAACATGAGTCGTAAATACTTCGGAACCGATGGAGTTAGAGGTGAAGTAGGCGGTGATGTTATCAATGCTGAGTTTGCTCTGCGTTTAGGTTATGCCGCAGGTCTTGTATTGACCGCTCAACACAAATCAGGGACTCGTCCAGGCGTCTTAATTGGTAAAGACACGCGTATTTCAGGCTATATGTTAGAGTCAGCTCTTGAGGCAGGCTTTAGCGCAGCTGGTATTGATGTGTTTCTTGCAGGCCCAATTCCTACACCTGCTGTGGCTTACTTAACACGTGCTTTGCGTCTAGATGCAGGTGTTGTTATTAGTGCCTCACACAACCCTTATCAAGATAATGGGATTAAATTTTTCTCAGGTGTTGGCAGTAAATTGCCGGATGAGGTAGAGGCTGAGATTGAAGCATTGTTAGATCAACCTATTGGTTGCGTTACCTCGGATAAGATTGGCCGTGCTAAGCGCATCGAAGATGCAGCAGGTCGTTATATTGAGTTTTGTAAGAGTACTTTCCCGAACGACTTAGATCTGCGTGGTTTACGTCTGGTTGTTGATAGTGCTCATGGTGCTGCTTATCATATTGCACCTCCTGTCTTCCAAGAGTTAGGTGCTGAAGTTATCACGATTGGCTCGAACCCTGATGGTTTCAACATCAATAAGGATGTTGGTGCTTTATATCCAGATACCTTAGCAGCAACAGTGAATGCATACCGTGCGGATTATGGTATTGCCTTAGATGGCGATGCTGACCGCATTCAAATGGTTGATTCACGCGGTAATGTCTATAATGGCGACCAATTGCTTTATGCCATTGTCAAAGAACGTCTCTGCCACGGTCCGGTTAAGGGTGTGGTGGGAACCTTAATGACAAACTATGGCTTTGAAAAGCAAATGAATGCGCTAGGTTTGCCATTTATTCGTGCCAATGTGGGTGACCGCTATGTGCTGGAATAGCTTAAGAGAAATGGCTGGTTATATGGTGGCGAAGGTTCTGGTCACTTATTATGTTTAGATCGTCATACAACAGGTGATGGTATTATTGCTGCCTTACAAGTCTTAACGGGTCTGGTGCGCTCTGGTCAAACACTTAAAGATTGGATTGATGGTCTAGAGATGTACCCTCAAGTAATGGTGAATGTGCCTATTGTTAAGGGTAGTGATTGGCAAAATCATGCAGGAATGCAAGCCGCTAAAGCACAAGTTGAACAACGCTTAGGGGACAAAGGCCGAGTTCTGATTCGTGCTTCTGGAACTGAACCTAAATTGCGCCTCATGGTTGAGGCAGAGACCTATGCGCTAGCCAAAGAATGTGTCGATATTCTTGCTGATGTTGATTTGCGTAAATAATCCCTTTATTTATAGAAATAATAGGTGAAAAAAGTAGTATTTGTAGCATTTGCAGAAATATGTCGTGTTTGTGAAAAATAACTGTAAAATGTTACTGCTACAATCTATGCATCTATCCATCTTAAGGAATTATTAAAACATGCAAGAATTAGTAAGGACCCCCGAATCTGAATCAGATCCGAATGAGCCAGGTTTGATTTTAGGTCTTGCCACAACGCCCGAAGAGATTGAGGCGTTACAACGTTTGCGTTATGACGTTTATACGAAAGAGATGAATGCCATTTTTCCTGATGCGGTGGATGGCGTTGATAAGGATCGTTACGATGAGTGGTGTCAGCATCTTATGGTGTGCGACAGCCGCTCAGGTAAGGTTGTTGGTACGTACCGTGTGATGACGCCAGAGAATGCAGAAAAAGCAGGCGGCTTCTATTCTGAGTCAGAGTTTGATTTATCAACCCTGGCGGCAGATCGTCATTTGCTTTGCGAATGCGGTCGCTCTTGCACGCACCCAGACTATCGCAATGGTGGCGCTATTATGTTACTTTGGGGAGGCTTAGCACGTTTTTTATATATGAATAAATACCGTTATATGTTCGGTTGCGCAAGTGTGAGCTTGGCTGATGGTGGTATTCAAGCCACAGAGGTTTGGCAGGCTGCCAAACAGGAAATGGCGAAAACGCCTCATTTACCTATGGTGCGTCCTTTAGAACCCTATCCCTTGGAAAACCTTGAGGCCAAGACTGATGGTCCAGTAAAAATTCCACCTTTAATCAAGGGGTACTTAAATATTGGCGCCCGTATTTGTGGCGAACCCGCTTGGGATAAGAACTTTAATGCAGCAGACTTCCCAATCATTATTGATCTTGAAATGATGAATGCTCGTTATCGTAAACACTTTGGTATTTAAGCTTATAGCCTTAGTTAGCTTTTTTATGCTCATACTTAAGAATAGCCTAGACTAGGCCTACATGAAATTACGAACCCTGCCTGATAAAAACGCCCACTTTATAGTGGGCATTTTTACGTATATCGATAATTAAGCCGAGGGAGGTGGGCTTAAGCTTTCGTCAAGTAATTTCTGACGGTTTAATTTAGGATTATTGGTGTTAATTTTAAAGTTAAAACCAATATTGTTCCATTCTTGTTCTTCAAGAGATAAGCTATAGCGTGTTAGGGGATGACTATCTAACCAACGTTTATTGATGTCTAAGATAATATTTTTATCCT
This sequence comes from uncultured Pelistega sp., assembly GCA_964346715.1. Taxonomy (GTDB): domain Bacteria; phylum Pseudomonadota; class Gammaproteobacteria; order Burkholderiales; family Burkholderiaceae_B; genus Taylorella. The sequence goes on from CAYFVY010000038.1 coordinate 7,001, forward strand.
GTAAGGATAAGGAAATCGCATCTGCACTAAATGGTGAACGACGGCGATAAAACTGTACCGCTAAGCGTAAACATAAAATAGCCTGCCATTTCTCAGGGCTAATAGTATGAATATCATACGGTAATTTTTCAAGCCGGCCTTGTTGTGCAGCGGTGATCATCGATAAGCGCTTTTGGTCGGCACTTGAAAAACCTGGCATATCGGCATTCTCTAAGACATAGGCAGTATGTTTATAGTAGGATGCTTGCGAAATACTTAAGCCAATTTCGTGCAAGTCAGCAGCCCAGCCTAAAGCCTTACGGAAATCTTCGCTGGCATTGGGATTGATGCCTTCAAGTAAGTGAAGGGCTAATTGCTTGACACGAGCAGCTTGTTTCACATCAATATGGTAGCGAAGCATAAATTGCTTAACGGTCTCATCGCGTTTGTCTGAAGCCGTATTTCGGCCGATCATATCGTATAAAACACCGACACGTAAAGCGCCTTCACCTTGCAGCATACGTTCAATTTTGAGTTCACGGAAAGCGGAAATCATAATCGCTAGACCAGCTGGTAAAACCTCCATGCGGTCAATTTTTAAACCACGCAGATCAGGCGAACGTGCAGAACCATAGCTAATTAATTCTTTTTTAAGCTTAAGCATACCTTCCAGGGTGATACCTAAGGTGGAAAAACCTGTGTCTTGTAAGACTGCCACAAGTGCTTTCGCTGTACCCGAAGATCCATAAGCTTGGGTCCAGCCGAGTTTACGATAGGGCTTAGCAATCACCTCAAGCTCTTTACGAGCCGCGAGTTCGGCTTTTTCAAATGCTTGAGCAGTGACAATGCCATCTGGAAAGTAGTTTTTGGTATAACTTACACATCCCATGGGTAAGGATTTCATAAGTTGTGGGTTGAGATGACGGCCAATAATAAACTCTGTAGATCCACCACCAATATCCACCACTAAACGACACTCATCGGAAGGGGGGAGTTCATGCGTAACCCCAGAGAATACCAGGCGTGCTTCCTCGTGGCCTGGAATGACTTCGATAGGGAAGCCTAATGCTTGTTCGGCGCGAGGTAAAAACTCATCAATATTTTTAGCGACACGGAAGGTATTCGTTGCAACCGCTCGTACTTTATTGGCGGGGAAGTCGTGAATACGTTCACCAAAGCGTTGTAATACTGAAATAGCGCGTTGGATAGCTTCTTCGCTGAGAATTTTTTTATCATCAAGACCAGCCGCGAGACGAACGGTTTCTTTGAGGCGGTCAATTGAATAGACTTGAGAAATGCCGTCTTGGTGTACGACACGTCCTACGGAGAGACGAAAACTGTTTGAGCCTAAGTCTACTGCCGCTAGAAGATTTTCATTTTCCATGAATTTTTGCGTAATGATAGTGGGCAGACCACAGTTTACCGCAAATTCATGACAATATCCTTACATTTGGCAAGAGGTTTATAGATGCGACAGTTTATTAATGTAGTTTGTGTTCTTATTGATTAACTGAGGTGATTATAGTATTTTCTAAGTTTTAGCTTATTGCAAGTAATATACACTAGCAAGTAATAAACACGCCTATTAAGAAGACACGCTATGAATACTCAAAGTACAGAAGAAACTATCGACATTTCCTTGCCTAATTTAATCAATCGCGAGTCTTCATTAATGTATTTTAATGAGCGTGTATTGGCGATGGCGGATAATCCAGATACGCCTTTATTAGAGCGATTACGTTATATCTGTATTGTTAGCTCCAACTTAGATGAAGCTTTTGAGATTCGTATTGCGAGCATGAAAAAGCAACAAGAGACGGATCCACTGCTGATCGGTCCCGATGGTCGCACACCGGCCCAAGCGTTTGATCATGTGCAACAACAAGTGCATAGCTTGGTTGAGCGCCAATATAAATTATTGAATGAAGATATATTCCCTAAGTTGCGTGAACGCGGTGTATTTATCTATCGCTCTTACGAGTTCACTGAAACCATGCGTGAATGGGCGAAGAGAGTTTTTGTTGAAGAAATTCAACCCTTGTTAACGCCCATCGGTTTGGACCCAGCACACCCATTTCCACGTGTATTAAATAAGAGTCTGAATTTTATCGTTTCTCTACGTGGTCAAGATGCCTTTGGCCGCAATGCATCGATTGCTATTGTGCAAGCACCACGCGCCTTACCGCGTCTAATTAAAGTGCCTGAAGATGTCTGTGGTCAACCTCATGGCCACACCTTACTATCGACGTTAATGCAACTCTTCGTTGAAGAGATGTTCCCTGGTTTAGAGATCCTTGGTTTATATCAATGGCGTGTGACACGTAATAGTGATCTTTTTGTTGACGAGGAAGAAGTAACAGACTTACGTATGGCTTTACAAGGTGAGTTATCACAACGTAATTATGGTAATGCTGTGCGCTTGGAAATTTCCGATGATACGCCAATCGAGCTGGAGAGCTTTTTACAGAAAGAGTTCGGTTTAACCGCAGAGGATACCTATCGTACACCAGGCTCTGTCAACTTAACACGCATTATGCCTATCTGTGATATCAATGCGGGCGCAGACTTAATTTTTCCCTCTTACGTCGCAGCTATTCCAGCACCTTTCAATAAGATGGGCGATGCGCCAGAAGAGATGTTTAAAGCAATCGCTAAGAGTGATCTGCTGTTGCACCACCCGTATCAATCTTTCCAGCCAGTGTTGAAATTCTTAACAGCAGCTGCTTATGATCCGAATGTAGTGGCGATTAAGCAGACGATTTATCGTACTGGTGAAGACTCAGAGTTAATGCGCTTATTAATGAAAGCTGCCATGTCAGGTAAGGAAGTGACAGTGGTAGTGGAATTAATGGCTCGCTTTGACGAACAGACGAATATTAACTGGGCGGCCAAGTTGGAAGAGGTGGGTGCTCACGTCGTATACGGAGTGGTGGGCCATAAGACGCACGCCAAGATGGCTCTCGTATTACGTCGCGAAGGTCGCAAGATTGTACGTTATGGTCATCTGGGTACAGGTAATTACCATCCACGTACGGCACGTTTGTATACTGACTTTGGCTTGCTGACCTGCAATAAGCAAATTACAGAAGACATGGATAAGGTATTCTCCTTATTAACAGGTCTAGGTGCGCGACGACCTTTAAAACTTTTATTGCAGTCCCCGTTTACATTGCACAGTACCATGATGAAGTATATTGATGCAGAGATTGAACAGGCTAAGCAAGGTAAGAAAGCCAAGATTATGCTGAAGATGAATTCTCTGGTTGAGCCTGTTATCATTCATAAGCTTTATGAGGCAAGTCAAGCGGGTGTTAAGATCGACCTGATTGTGCGCGGTGTCTGCGGACTGAAAGGCGGAGTGCCTGGTCTTTCTGAGAATATTCAAGTACGCTCGATTATTGGTCGCTTCTTAGAGCACTCTCGTGTCTTCTATTTCTACGATGAAGGACGCGAGCAAGTGTATCTCTCTTCAGCGGATTGGATGGATAGAAACTTCTTCCGTCGTGTTGAGGTGGCTTTCCCGATGCTTGATCCTGCCTTGAAGAAACGCGTCATTAATGAATCATTTACCATGGCGCTGAAAGACAATCAACTGGCTTGGCAAGGTAAGGCAGATGGCAGTTATGAGCGTGTTCGTAATCGTCGAGCAGCTTTTAATCTACACACAGAATTAATGGATTTATTAGGTAAGTAATAATGCGCTTGTCATCATAGTAGATGAAGTTTGATGTGTATAGATTAGCAAAATTTATTTTAGTTTTTTTAGCCAGCACAAAAAGCTAAAGTGCTCTACATAATATTCTACTAATTTAAAGCCTGCCGTTATGTATTTAATTGCAGGCTTTTTTGTACAAGCTTAAAGGGCCTAGGGTTTTTACTAGGAATTTAATTATACATCGTTCGAATTTTAATAGTGACAAGTGTATTTCATGTCATAATGCATGGTTTTTTTGTCATATTTACGCTTGTGGTAAATAGACAACGGCTTTTTTTTAAGAGTCTTGTTGTTATTAAGTGTGTGATAAATAAGGTTTTTTAAAATAATGTTGGCTTTCTTAGCAATGATGAATAATTATCTCTTGATTGAAATAATCATGTCATAATTGAACTGTAATATTCAACCTAAGCAAAAACTTTGTCTGTGTTTGATTAATTTATTTAAGGAAAGATAATGCTTAAGCACGCATTTAACCGTATTACTTTAGCTGTTGCATTAGGTACAGCTTCTTTTTCAGTACAAGCAGCCGTTACAGTAACTGGCGCTGGCGCTTCATTCCCATACCCAATTTATGCTAAATGGGCTTCTGACTTCGCAGCTGAAACAGGTAACAAGATCAACTACCAATCAATTGGTTCTGGTGGCGGTCAACAACAAATTATCGCTAAAACTGTAGACTTCGGCGCATCTGATGACCCAATGTCTGCTGCTAAATTAGAAGAAAACAATCTTCTACAGTTCCCAGCCGTTATCGGTGGTACTGTGCCTGTAGTTAACATTGAAGGTGTTAAGCCAGGTCAATTACAATTATCTGGCGAAGTTATCGCTGATATCTTCTTAGGCAAAATCACTAAGTGGGACGACGCTAAGATCAAAGCATTGAACGCTGACGTAACACTACCAAGCTCAAGCATCGTAGTTGTTCACCGTTCTGACGGTTCTGGTACAACTTTCGGTTGGACTAACTACCTATCTAAAGTATCTGCCGACTGGAAAGAGAAAGTAGGTGAAGGTAAATCTGTTAAATGGCCTGTAGGTCAAGGTGGTAAGGGTAACGAAGGTGTTGCTGCTTACGTTGGTCAGTTAGCTAACTCTATCGGTTACGTTGAGTATGCTTACGCAAAACAAAACAACCTATCTTGGACTGCTGTTCAAAATAAAGACGGTAAATTTGTTCAACCAGAACAAAAGTCTTTCTCTGCTGCAGCTGCTAACGCTGACTGGGCTGGCGCTCCAGGTATGGGCGTAGTATTGACTAACGAAGCTGGTGCTGATTCTTGGCCTATCACTGCTGCTACTTTCATCTTGTTACAGAAAGAAGTAGCTAAGCCAGAGAAAACTAAAACTGTTCTAGAGTTCTTTGACTGGGCATGGAAAAACGGCGCTAAAACAGCTGCTGAGTTAGACTACGTACCATTACCAGACGAAGTAACTAACACTATCCGTGGCGTATGGGCTAAAGAGTTGAAAGCAACTGATGGTCAAGCCGTTTGGAAATAATGCTTAATTCTTAATGGATTAAGATCAGCAAAACATGGCGGCGCTTAACCGCCATGTTTTTGTAGTTTTAAGAGAAGAAAGAAAATGAGCGTTGCGACAACTCCAGTGACAGATACTGTATCTGAAAAAAAAGAAAATATTTTACCCCCTCCGCATAAAGGCGCGAAAAACGTATTTGCTGATACCTTATTTGCAAATACCGCTCGCTTTTTTGCGTTTTTTGTGTTTATTCTACTTGCCGCCATTATGATCTCCTTGGTCTATGGTAGTCGTGAAACTATCGCTGAGTTCGGCTTTAGTTTCTTAACGACGAATGACTGGGATCCAGGTAATGATATCTATGGCGCTGTGGTGCCAATTATTGGTACGGTGATTACGGCAGGTATTGCACTATTAATTGCGGTACCAGTGTCTTTTGGTATCGCTATGTTCTTAACTGAACTATCGCCAACGTGGTTACGCCGTCCACTTGGTATTGCCATCGAAATGTTAGCCGCCATCCCCTCAATTATTTATGGTATGTGGGGCTTATTTGTTTTTGTACCTATTTTCCAAAAATACATTCAACCGTATTTGATCGATACCTTGGGTAATATTCCAGGTATTGGTTTTATGTTCCAGGGTGCACCATTCGGTATTGGTCTGTTTACTGCCGGCTTAATCCTCTCAATTATGGTTATTCCATACATCGCTTCTGTGATGCGTGACGTGTTTGATGTGGTGCCACCGATGTTGAAAGAGTCTGCATACGGTCTAGGTTCTACTACCTGGGAAGTAATGTGGCGCGTGGTTCTGCCTTACACCAAGAACGGTGTAATCGGTGGCATTATGCTTGGCTTAGGTCGCGCATTAGGTGAAACCATGGCGGTAACCTTCGTGATTGGTAATGCCTTCCGCTTACCGAATAGCGTATTTGATCCGGCCAACTCAATTGCCTCAGCGATTGCTAACGAATTTAATGAGGCTGGTGGTTTACAGAAATCCGCCCTTATTGAATTAGGTTTAATCCTCTTCTTAATTACGACATTAGTATTGGCGTGTTCACGCTTACTGATTGCTCGTATGGCTAAGAAAGAAGGTAAGAGCTCTTAAGGAAAGAACATGACAACAACGACTTCTAACAACGTGAACCTTGAATCGGCTCTACGCCCTGATAATCCACTGTATCGTCGCCGTAATGGTGTTAATCGAATTATGCTGACGCTTTCGTTTATTACAGTAGCATTTGGCTTATTCTGGTTGTTCTGGATTATTTATACCCTAGTGGTTAAGGGCGGTGGCTCAATGGCGCTTAGCCTATTTACTGAGATCACACCTGGACCAGGCTCACCTGGTGGTTTAATGAACGCCATTGTGGGTTCAATTATGATGTCTGCTGTGGCAACAGCGATTGGTACACCAATCGGTATTTTGGCCGGTACCTATCTTGCTGAGTATGGCCAACGCGGTTGGTTGGCTCCTGCAACACGCTTCTTAAATGACGTATTGCTATCAGCCCCATCAATTATTATTGGTCTATTTATTTACGCCATCGTCGTTGCGAACCAAGGGCATTACTCTGGTTGGGCGGGTGCCTTAGCACTATCCATCTTAGTGATTCCAGTGGTGGTACGTACGACAGATAATATGTTAATGCTGATCCCAAATAGCTTACGTGAAGCGGCCGTAGCACTAGGCTGCCCGAAATGGCGCATGATTACACTAATCTGTTACCGTGCAGCAAGCGCCGGTATCATCACCGGTGTGCTTTTAGCGATTGCTCGTATTATGGGTGAAACTGCACCATTACTATTTACTGCTTTATCGAATCAATTTATGTCTTGGGATATGAATGCACCGATGGCTAACTTGCCAGTGGTGATCTTCCAATACGCGGCTAGCCCGTTCAAAGACTGGAATGAACTCGCTTGGGCTGGTGCGATGCTGATTACCTTGTTTGTATTAGGTTTGAATATCTTAGCACGCGTACTATTCCGCAAATAAACAGATTCACTATTTAAAGATTAAAGAATTTAGGATTCATGATGGAAAACTTAATTAAGCTAGAAGACACGAAGATTGATGTAAAAGATCTAAACTTCTATTACGGTAACTTTCACGCAATTAAGAATGTTAATATGCGTATCCCACGCAATAAGGTAACGGCCTTTATTGGTCCATCTGGTTGTGGTAAATCAACATTATTACGTACGTTTAACCGTATGTACGAACTCTACCCAGGCCAACGTGCTGAGGGTCAAATCAATCTAGATGGTGAGAACTTACTGACTACTAAGACTGATATTTCAATCTTACGCGCTAAAGTTGGTATGGTCTTCCAAAAGCCAACACCATTCCCAATGAGCATTTATGATAACGTTGCTTTCGGTGTGAAACTGTTCGAGAAATTGAGCAAAGCCGAGATGGATGAGCGTGTTGAGTGGGCCTTAAGCAAAGCTGCTCTATGGAATGAAGTTAAAGATAAATTAGGCCAGAGCGGTAACGGTCTATCAGGTGGTCAACAACAACGCTTATGTATTGCACGTGGTGTTGCGGTTAAACCTGAAGTTATCTTACTTGACGAGCCATGTTCAGCACTTGACCCAATTTCAACCGTGAAGATTGAAGAGTTGATTACTGAGTTGAAGAAAGACTATACCGTAGCGATTGTTACTCACAATATGCAACAAGCAGCTCGTTGTTCAGACTACACGGCATATATGTACTTAGGTGAGTTGATTGAGTTTGGTGAGACGAACAAGATCTTCGTTAAACCAGAGCGCAAAGAAACTCAAGACTACATTACTGGTCGTTTCGGTTAATAAATTTTATAGAATAATCACTGTCAGCAACGTGATTTTACTTTTCCCTATCGGTTTTGCCGATAGGGATTTTTTTGTCTCGGGATTATATATTTTGGATGCTTACTTGGTGTTATTTGGAGCTTAGATGCTTAGGATCTGAAGAGTGAGGGGGGTACACTTAAGGGCGAGGCATAGCGACAAAACCACCGATCTCTTCTAGCTGAGATTGTTGAATCGCACTAAAAGGGGCAGGGTAGTGCTCATGCTCTAAGTATAGGCTCAGCCCTTGCTCTATAACTTGAGCGAGATGTTCTTCTTGTAAGGCTATCGACATGGCATCAGGAGCTTGTTTTACTGTAAATTGCTCGAGTAGTGTGGGGACATCACGGCCTTGAATTAATACCAAACCTGTTGTAGATAGAGCATAGACACGACCTTCCTCATCAAGATACCAATGTGAAACATCGGCAACTAACTCATGGTTCTGTTTGCGTAATTGCAAAGATTCATCTAAAGAGGCTACCCATGGTGCGGCATCAAGCCCAATAAAGACCCGCTGAGGGCCGTTCTGAAAGAACCAACAACCACGTTCATCTACTGTGTAGTTGCGGCCAATAAAGTCGATTAATTGGCTGTTTGTAATACTTTCACCTGCGGCGCCGCGTTGATAGGCACCATCAGGATGAAAACGCCATTGGCCTGATTGATTAAGAGAGAGCCAGCCATATGCTGCAGGAACATTAGGCCATTTCTCCATGGCATCGATAACGGATTGATCCATAGTGCTCT
>CAYFVY010000039.1:0-15690 GCA_964346715.1 uncultured Pelistega sp.
ATTGATGCGCCTAGACCTACCTGCAGGTGTGGACGTTGAAATTGCATTGCAATAAGAGCTATTTATAGCTAAATAAAGAAACCGTGCCACATGCACGGTTTTTTTATGAATTTATAACGAGCTTTCTCGTCTATTGATGTGGTTTTATATAACATTTAATTATAAGAAAATAAAAACACGTCTATTTTATTCAGGTAGAATACGAGCTCTCGACAAAGGATAAGTCTTGATACGTTTACAAAACATACACAAGTCTTTTACATCAAAAGAAAAAACGCTATACGCCTTACAAGGGATTGATTTAGCGATTGAAGAAGGCACTGTCTTTGGTATTATTGGTCGCTCAGGCGCTGGTAAGAGTACGCTGATTCGAATGATTAATCAGCTTGAAAGACCAGATCAAGGTCAAGTGTTGATTGAAGATAAAGACATTACACAACTCTCCAATGATGGCTTGCGCAAGTTACGCCAAGGCATAGGCATGGTTTTTCAGCATTTTAATCTGCTGAATTCTCGTACAGTTATTGATAATGTCATGTACCCCTTACGCTTGGCAGGTGTCGATAAGGCGACGCGTCAAGCACGCGCTTTGGAATTATTAGAGCTAGTGGGCTTAAGCGAACATGTTCATAAGTATCCACGCCAGCTTTCAGGTGGTCAACGTCAACGTGTAGGTATCGCTCGTGCACTAGCTAATCGCCCAAGCATCTTATTATGTGATGAGGCGACAAGTGCTTTAGACCCAGAGACCACGCAATCTGTTCTTGCTTTATTGAATCGTATTAATAAGGACATGGGTATTACCATTGTTCTGATTACGCATAGTATGGACGTAATCCGTACGATTTGTGATGAAGTAGCGATTATTGATGAGGGTAAGATTGTTGAAGAGGGTAAGGTGATTGATGTTTTCCTACATCCACAGCACCCGACAACAAAATCCTTGCTTTCTGAAAGTGGGGTTGATGCAGATGGTTGGTTGCCATTTGCACAAGATATTCCAGGCAAAGTTGTGCGCCTAACTTATCATGGTGTGGGTGCAACAGCTGAGCCTTTATTAAGTCAGTTAAGTCGTGAGCTTGATTTGAACTTTAGCATCTTGCAAGGAACGGTCGGCAAAATTAAAGAAACTCCTTTTGGTCAGTTGGTGATTGTGATTGAACATGCAGAAGCATTGACACGTAATCAACGTACCACTGAAGAAGAGATTCGTGAGTTTTTTAGCCGTAAGAATGTTGACTTTGAGGTGTTACGCACATGAATTGGGCAAATTTAGATTGGGGTTTAATTGGTGAAGCGACGATTGATACCTTATTAATGACAGGTTGGTCGCTTCTGCTAACGGTTATTATTGGCTTGCCATTGGGTGTTTATTTATTTTTAAGTAGTGATCGACAATTACTAGAAAATAAACCGGTTTATCAAGCTTTATCTTTTATCGTTAACGTTTTACGTTCGGTGCCATTTTTAATCCTATTGATTGTCCTAATCCCGTTTACCCGTTGGATTATGGGCAGCGCTTTAGGGGTGCCAGGGGCAATTCCTCCTTTAGTGGTTGGTGCGGCGCCGTTCTTTGCGCGTTTGGTTGAGAACGTTTTGCGTGAGCTCGACCCTGGTATTAGCGAAGCCAGTAAAGCAATGGGTGCGTCGCCACGTCAAACCGTAATGTGGGCCTTATTGCCAGAGTCTTTAACAGGTATTATTAGTGCGATTGTCGTGACGGCAATTGCCTTAGTAGGTTATACCGCCATGTCGGGCGTGATTGGTGGTGGTGGCTTAGGCGATATTGCTATTCGCTTCGGTTATCAGCGCTATCAAAGCGATGTTATGGTTATCACTGTTCTTATTCTTATTTTGATGGTGCAGCTGATTCAGATGTTTGGTGACTACTTAGTCGCAAAATTTACACGTAAATAAGTTTTTCTTGGAGCATACTATGAAATTAAAACAAATTTTTGGCGCTTTTGCCTTAGCTGCAGGTGTATTTGCAGTGAGTACATCAGCACAGGCTGCAACCAAACTAAGCGTAGCAGCAACGCCAGTACCGCATGCTGAAATTTTAGAATTCATTAAGCCTAACTTGGCTAAAGACGGTGTGGAATTAGACATTAAGGTATTCACCGACTATGTTCAACCTAACCAGCAAGTTGCTGATAAGGCCATTGATGCAAACTTCTTCCAACACAAGCCTTATTTAGAGAGCTTTAACAAAGAGCGTGGTACTAATTTAGTACCTATCGGTCTTGTGCACGTAGAGCCTTTTGGTGCCTACTCTAGCAAAATCAAAAATATCGCTGAACTTCCTGATGGTGCTACCATCGCGATTCCTAACGACCCATCGAACGGTGCTCGTGCTTTATTGTTAATTCAAAAACAAGGTCTATTAAAGCTAAAAGATCCTGAGAATCTATTAGCAACTGCACGTGATGTTGTTGAAAATCCTAAAAATTTGAAATTCAAAGAATTGGAAGCTGCGACATTACCACGTGTTTTACAAGACGTTGATGTTGCGCTAATCAACTCTAACTATGCCTTAGAAGCTGGTTTAAATCCTGTTGAGCAAGCTTTATTTATTGAAGATGCTGACTCTCCATATGCGAACTTAGTGGCTACTATTCCTGAAAAAGCGGAATCAGAATCTGTTAAGGCGTTAATCAAAGCCTTGCAAACTGAAGAAGTTAAGAAATTTATCAATGATAAATACAAAGGTGCAGTAGTACCTGCATTCTAATTTAAGTGCGACCCAAATCGCTCTTAATAGTAACTTTAGTTGTACCAAGCTAGATAGGGTTTATAAGCCTATCTAGCTTTTTTAATGGTTTTTAAGTACGACAGCCTTATTCTTAATCTTAGCTCAGTATACTGAGCGGTAAAGCTTTCAACTAGGGAAAAAGTATGCAAATTGAACGACTCGATCACTTGGTTCTAACCGTGCAAGACTTACAAGCAACTTTGGAGTTTTATGTCGGCGTGTTAGGTATGCAAGAAGTGACTTTTGCGCAAGGGCGGCATGCCTTGCAATACGGTCAGCAGAAAATTAATTTACATATCAAGGGTCATGAGTTTGAACCCAAAGCACAACATGTGCAATGTGGTAGTGCGGATTTATGCTTTATTAGTGCCACACCCTTAGAACAGGTGGTACAAGAGCTAGAAGCGGCTGGCGTAGAGATTATCGAAGGTATTGTGCCACGTACGGGCGCTATGGGACCGATTCGCTCAGTCTATGTGCGTGATCCTGATGGTAACTTGATCGAGATTAGTCAGTATAGTTGAGGTGTGCATCGCCTAGGTATAGACTGTTTATTAGGCGGTGCACCAGGTCCGGCGTATTAGGCCTTTTTCAAGAACTCAGATTTTAAGTCCATCGGACGACCATCGACGCGGCAGCCAATATTGTGATCGCCTTCTTGCAGGCGAATAGACTTCACACGTGTTCCTTGTTTAATGACCATTGAGCTGCCTTTTACTTTCAGATCCTTAATTAAGGTGACGTCATCACCATCGGCCAAAGGTGTGCCATAGGCATCAAGAACTTTTAATCCTGCTTCTTGTTCAGTAGAGTCAGACTCAAGCCATTCGTGAGCGCATTCTGGGCAGACAAGCTGACTACCATCGTGGTACGTTAATTCAGATTGGCACATAGGGCAGGCTGGATAGCTCATAATTATCTCCATATTAAAAACCCAAAAGTCATTTATTTTAAATGAAGACTTTTGGGTGGTTTACTTTAGGTTCTAAATTTATACTTTTAGTACCCATACCTCATGGAGCATTATAGACCAATTAGCGATAGCGGTTGTAGCGGGCATTATTGTAGCTACGATTGTAAGCGCCTTTGCCACGATAGCTACGGTCGCCTTTGGTTTTATATTTTGTACGACGGTCATCATAGTGACGGCTATCACGGCGATCATAGCGGCGGTCATCGTTGCGATATACTTGATTGCCAATGAGGCCACCGATGGCTGCGCCACCAATGGTGACTAGGGGATCTGAATCAGAAACTGCGGCACCGGCTAAACCACCTAAGCCTGCACCAACAACGGTGGCATTGTCGCGAGCACTGCTGGCACAGCCAGCGAAAGCTAAGGCAGCTAATGAGATAATACCGATACGAGAAAATTTACGAATATTCATGGCAGCGCTCCTAAACAAAATACGCTTGTGTTGATTTCTTTGGGTTTAGGGATATCATGGCAAAAAAAATTGTAAAGTGCTGTGAAGAATACGCTAGACTTGTATCTGAACTTGTCTATAAACAATGAGCTGAAAGCATTTGAAGTAATTGCCTAGGCAATTGTTCTAAATTCAATTTATAGTGGCTAATGCAATAATGCTTATACGCACGTAGGGTCGTGTGTTAAGCGAGATAATCGATATGAATAATAATCTAGGAGGCTAAGTGGAAGCCGTCACACAATTTAAGCAGTGGTTTATGCAGGCTGATATCTATTTGCTACTTGCCTTGGCAGGTTTGTTACTCAGCTTGCTCTGGCTTTTTTTCCAAGGGCGCCATAATGCTCGTTTGCAAACAGATGTTGCGGTTCTTAATGAGCGCTTAGCCGATGCGCGTGAAGATGAGGCACGCCTACAGACTGTCTACCAAGAACTACAAGAAAACTATAGACAAGTCGATGAGCAATGTGATGAGTTAGAGCAAAGCTTAGCGGCTTTAAATGCAAGCTATCTATTTACCAAGCAGCAAGCTGAGCAGCAGCAACAACATTTACGTGAGGCACAGCTAAATGAAAGAGACTTGCGTGATCAACTGAATGTGCTGACACAAGAGAAGTTGCGACTGGATATCCAAACACAACAAAAAGAACAGCAGCTGCAGGAGTTGCAAGCGCAGTTTGAGCAATCACGTCAACACCTGACGGCCGAATTTGAGAGCTTGGCGAATCGTATTATGCAAGAGAAGGTGCAGTTATTCAGCCAAAGCAATCAACAACAGATGGGGCAGCTGATGCAACCCTTAAAAGAGCAGATTGAGGGGTTTCAGCGTCGCGTGAACGAGGTGCATGATCAATCACGTGAGAGCCAGCATATGTTGAAGCAACAGATTCAATATGTGATGGATATGGGCATTAAGATGAGTAGCGAAGCGCAATCTTTAGCGCGAGCGCTCAAGGGTGAAAAGAAAACCCTAGGCAATTGGGGCGAGATGCAATTAGAGCAGGCGCTTGAGCAGGTGGGGCTAGTGCGTAATCAGCATTATTATGTGCAACAAAGCTATAAAGATGAACGGGGGAATATATATTTACCGGACTTGGTTTTAGTGTTGCCTGAGGACAAACACCTGATTATTGATAGTAAAGTGTCCTTAAATGCTTATCAAGAAGCATTGAGTCAGACGGATGAGGAGCAAGCGAAAGCTTATCTACAACAGCATCTTAAGGCAGTACGCCAACATATGCACGATTTAGCCAGCAAGGACTATAGCCGTTTAATGGGCTTGAATTCACCAGGGTTTGTGTTTATGTTTATGCCGATTGAAGCGGCTTATATTGAGGCCTTAAAACAAGATCCTAAGCTCTTCCAGGATGCCTATAGCAAGGGTATCGTCTTGGTTTCGCATACGACACTTATGCCAACCTTACGGACTATTGCCTATCTATGGATGATGGCTAATAGTAATCAACAAGCATTGGAGTTAGGGGATCGTGCACTTGATATCTATAATCAAGTCGCTAGAGTCAGTGAGCAATTAGTTAAGCTTGGGTCCTTAATTAATTCTGTGACTAAGCAATATAATACGACAGTGACCAGCTTTGCAGGGCAACAAGGTTTAAGTGTTAAGGTTGAACGGTTTAAGGACTTATCAGCCAAGACGAGTAAGGAGTTACAGTCACCTCAAGAGCTTGAGTTAGCCTGTCAGACTGAAAGGTTAGAAAGTATTCAACAAGAAAATTAATCAGTTGCTCAGTAAGGATAAGTGCGCACAGAAGAAGTAAGTGCAACACCGGCAAGACAGGATAAGTTGGCTAAGATAAGCAAAGAGGTACATAAAGAAAAGAGGCAATTTCTAAGGGATAGCCACAGCGGTGCTAAAAGAGGGGATTCGGTATAATTGGGGCAACTTAATGCAGTATCATGATTTAATTGGAGGCTTAAGGACATATGGCTATCACTTTTTATAATGCTCAAGAAACCGCTAATCTCATTAGCTTTACAAATTTAACCAGAGCCTTAAAAGATGTGGTCCTTGAATATGCGGATGGTCTCATTCAAAGTCCTGATCGCCAAGTCCTAACTATTCCCGATGCACGTGAAGGTGTGTTGTTATCCATGCCAGCAACAGCTCAGGATATTTGTGCGCATAAACTCATATCACTCCTTCCTGACAATCCCCAACAGGGTCGCCCAACGATTCAAGGTATGGTGAGTGTACTCGATAGTCGCACCGGTCAGCCAATATGTGTATTGAATGGTCCTACGGTGACGGCACGTCGTACAGCCGCTATGAGCATGTTAGGTATACAGAGTTATTTGCCTGAAGCCCCTAAGTCAATTGTCATGATTGGTGCAGGCACACAGGCGCAAGCCCATATTGAAGCCATTAATGAGCTATTTCCTCAGGCACAACTATGGATTGCTGCGCGTGCGAGCTCTTTGGCTAAAGCACAGGCATTATGTGCTCACTATGAACACCTAAGTCTACGTATGCAAGCAATTGATTTGCAGCGCTTGCCTAAAGACTATGATGTCGTCATTACCTTAACTACGGCACTTGAGCCGATTTATCATGCGCCTGCTAAAGTTGGGTGCCTTATCGTTGCGGTTGGCGCTTATCGTCCGCATATGTGTGAAATTGCGCCTGAAACTGTTTTAGCAAGCCAATGCTTTGTTGACGATTTAGTGGGTGCTGCACATGAGGCGGGTGATTTCTTGCGCGCCAAGAAAGACTGGTCCCAGGTGCAGACGCTTGCACATACCTTGCGTCATCCAGTGGACTTTAATCAAGCGATTCTGTTTAAGACAGTGGGGACTGCTGCATGGGATTTAGCTGCGGCACGTGTGGCTTATCAAGAAATTAAAAAAGCAGAATAAAAAACACGTCATAAATCATTCTATGTGTCTTGAGATAGCAAAGAAATTAGAAAAAGCCACAGCAATTGTGGCTAAAACCGCTAAACCCTTGAAAAATCGCATAATATTTACAACATCCAAATAATAAATCTTGAAATCAAGCTTATAAAGTAGTATATTAGTGGGCTAACCATTAGGTTAGTGTGCTTAATGCGCTGGTGAAATACTACGCGATAACTTCAAGTCATTGAAATGCAAGCCATTGATTGAACTTGACTTGTCGGGCGTAGACTGATTTAAGTGCTGTAGATGATTGATATATGCTGCAATCAAGTACACAGAATCGGGTTGCACACCAAGACAATAAGTGCATCATAAATTTAATTTTTAGGCCTGGCCAATCGTAGCCAGGGTATGGAGAAAACGATGTCGAACACGACACCTACACCTGCCGCTCATCGGTTGGGACTAGTTGGTCGCAAAGTTGGCATGATGCGTATTTTTACTGAGGAAGGCGAGTCTATCCCAGTAACAGTCCTAGACGTATCTAACAACCGCGTTACTCAAGTTAAGTCTCTAGAAACTGATGGCTATGCAGCAGTACAAGTTGCTTACGGTACTCGCCGTGCAACTCGTGTGACTAAGCCTCAAGCTGGTCACTATGCCAAAGCTGGCGTTGAAGCCGGTTCCATCCTGAAAGAGTTCCGTTTAGACCCAACGAAAGCCGCCGAATACACACCAGGTACAGTTTTACCTGTTGAAAGCGTATTTGAAGCTGGCCAGAAGGTTGATGTACAAGGTACAACAATCGGTAAGGGTTTTGCAGGTACTATTAAGCGTCATAACTTTAATGGTCACCGCCGTTCTCACGGTAACTCGATCTCTCACCGCGTGCCTGGTTCTATTGGTCAAGCGCAAGACCCAGGTCGTGTTTTCCCTGGTAAGCGTATGGCAGGCCACATGGGTGATGTAACTCGCACAGTTCAAAATCTTGATATCGTTCGTGTTGACGCTGAACGTGGTTTATTGTTGGTTAAGGGCGCTGTTCCTGGCCACAAAAACTCGGACATCGTTGTACTACCAGCGGTTAAGATGATTGGTAAAGGAGCGAAATAATGGAACTTAAGCTCCTAAATGCACAAGGTCAATCTGAAGCCACCATTACTGCTCCAGATACAATCTTTGGTCGTGAATTTAACGAAGCATTGGTTCACCAAATCGTTGTAGCTTATCAAGCTAACGCGCGTAGTGGTAACCGTGCTCAGAAAGATCGCGCAACAGTTAAACACAGTACGAAGAAGCCATGGCGCCAAAAAGGCACAGGCCGTGCACGTGCTGGTATGACTTCTTCACCAATCTGGCGTGGAGGCGGTCGTGCGTTCCCAAGTTCTCCTGACGAGAACTTCAGCCACAAAGTGAACAAGAAAATGTACCGTGCAGGTATTCGTTCTATCTTGTCACAATTGGCTCGTGAGGATCGTATCGCTGTTGTGGATTCTTTCACATTTGATACACCTAAAACTAAATTGGCTGCAACTAAGCTAAAAGAGATGGGTTTAGATTCTGTATTAGTGATTACTGATGCAGTTGACGAGAACACCTATTTGGCAACTCGTAACCTACCGCACGTAGCTGTTGTTGAGCCACGTTATGCAGATCCTCTTTCTTTGGTCCACTACAAAAAAGTGTTGATCACGAAAGCGGCTATCGCTCAATTTGAGGAGATCTTAGGATGAAAGCAGAACGTCTATTGCAAGTAATTCTGGCTCCAGTCATCACAGAGAAAGCAACGTTTATTGCTGAATCTGGCGCGAAACCACAAATCGCTTTGCGTGTGGCTCCTGATGCAACTAAACCAGAAGTTAAAGCTGCTGTTGAAATGCTTTTTAAAGTAGAAGTTGACTCTGTCTCGGTTCTAAACCGCAAGGGTAAAGTTAAGCGTTCAGGCCGTTTTGTTGGCCGTCGTCGTGCTAATCGTATCGCTTACGTTTCTCTGAAAAAAGGTCAAGAGCTTGACTTTTCGGAGGTAAACTAAGATGGCATTAGTTAAAACAAAACCAACATCTGCTGGTCGTCGTGGCATGCTTAAGGTGGTAACACCTGGCCTACACAAAGGCGCTCCATATGCAGCTCTAGTAGAATCACAAAAACGTGGTTCTGGTCGTAACAATAACGGTCACATTACTGTCCGTCATCGTGGTGGTGGTCATAAATCACACTACCGTATTGTTGACTTCCGTCGCAATAAAGATGATATCAGCGCAAAAGTTGAGCGCATTGAATATGACCCTAACCGTACAGCACGTATTGCATTAGTTTGCTACGCTGACGGTGAGCGTCGTTATATCATTGCTCCACGTAACCTAGAGGTTGGCGCAACAGTGATTTCAGGTAAAGAAGTGCCTATCAAAGTAGGTAACACTATGCCTATCCGTAACATTCCTATCGGTGCAACTATCCACTGCGTAGAGATGCAACCAGGCAAGGGCGCGCAAATTGCTCGTTCAGCAGGTACATCTGCAGTTTTAATGGCACGTGAAGGTACTTACGCTCAAATTCGTTTACGTTCTGGCGAAGTTCGCTTAGTACACATTGACTGCCGTGCAACTATCGGTGAAGTCAGTAACGAAGAGCACAGTCTACGTCAAATCGGTAAAGCCGGTGCAGTTCGCTGGCGCGGTATTCGTCCGACAGTTCGTGGTGTTGCCATGAACCCGGTAGATCACCCACACGGTGGTGGTGAAGGCCGTACTGGTGAAGCACGTGAGCCTGTGAGCCCATGGGGTACACCTGCTAAAGGTTACAAAACCCGTCGTAACAAGCGTACAGACAATATGATTGTCTCACGTCGTAAGCGTAAATAAGGGACGGTAATATACTATGTCACGTTCAATTAAAAAAGGTCCTTTCGTTGATGCTCACCTTATCAAAAAGGTTGAAGCTGCAGTTGAAGGAAAAGATAAAAAGCCGATCAAAACTTGGTCGCGTCGTTCAACCATCCTTCCAGATTTTATCGGATTGACAATTGCAGTGCATAACGGTCGTCAACACGTACCTGTTTATGTTAACGAAAATATGGTTGGTCATAAGCTAGGCGAATTCGCGCACACCCGTACATACAAGGGTCATGCTGCGGATAAGAAGTCTAAGAGGTAAGCGATGGAAACTACAGCCGTAATTCGTGGTGTACATATTTCAGCCCAGAAGACCCGTCTTGTTGCGGACATGATCCGTGGTAAGTCTGTGGTTCAAGCGTTGAATATCCTTACATTCACACAGAAAAAAGCCGCTGGTATCATCAAGAAAGCTTTAGAGTCAGCAATTGCTAACGCTGAGCACAATGATGGTGCAGATATTGACGAGTTGAAAGTTACTACAATTTATGTAGACAAAGCTCAGTCAATGAAGCGATTCTCCGCACGTGCCAAGGGCCGCGGTAACCGTATTGAGAAGCAGACTTGCCACATTGTGGTTAAAGTCGGCGCTTAAGGAGTCATAATGGGTCAGAAAATTCACCCTACAGGGTTCCGTCTCGCAGTAACACGTAACTGGAATTCTCGTTGGTATGCTGAAGGCGAAAACTTCGGCACAATGTTAGCAGAAGACGTACGTGTACGTGAGTACTTAAAGCGTAAACTTAAAGCGGCATCAGTGGGTCGTGTACTTATTGAGCGTCCTGCTAAGAATGCTCGTATTACGATCTTCTCAGCACGTCCTGGCGTAATCATCGGTAAAGGTGGTGATGACATCGATGCATTGAAAAATGACTTGCAACGCTTAATGGGCGTGCCTGTTCATGTGAACATCGAAGAAATCCGCAAACCTGAAGTTGATGCACAATTAATCGCTGATTCGATTGCTCAACAACTAGAAAAACGTATCATGTTCCGTCGTGCCATGAAACGCGCTATGCAAAATGCAATGCGCTTAGGTGCACAAGGTATCAAGATTCAATCTTCTGGTCGTTTGAACGGTATCGAAATTGCTCGTACAGAATGGTATCGTGAAGGTCGTGTGCCTCTACATACACTACGTGCAATCATTGATTATGCAACATCTGAAGCCCACACTACTTACGGTATCATTGGTATCAAAGTATGGGTTTACAAAGGTGATTTATTGCCTAACGGCGAAATGCCTGCAGAAATTGCAGCTCCACGTGAAGAAGAGCGTCGTACTCGTCGCCCACGCGGTGATCGTACCGATCAACGTCGTCCAGCACGTGGCCGTCGCAAGCCTGCTGAAGCAGCACCGGCAGCAGAAGGAGAATAATTATGTTATCACCAGCACGTAGAAAATTCCGCAAGGAGCACAAAGGCCGTAACACTGGCCTAGCAACTCGCGGTACTAACGTAAACTTTGGCGATTTCGGTCTTAAAGCAACTGACCGCGGCCGTTTGACAGCACGTCAAATTGAAGCTGCACGTCGTGCCATGACTCGCCATATTAAACGTGGTGGCCGTATTTGGATCCGTATCTTCCCAGACAAACCAATTTCACAGAAACCTGCTGAAGTTCGTATGGGTAAAGGTAAAGGTAATCCAGAGTTTTGGGTCGCTGAAATTCAACCAGGTAAAGTATTGTACGAAATGGACGGTGTAAGCGAAGAGCTAGCCCGTGAAGCATTCCGTCTTGCTGCCGCTAAGCTTCCTATTTCGACGACTTTTGTCACTCGAAATCTAGGTTCTTAAGGAGATCTTTATGAAAGCTAGTGAACTACGTTCAAAAGACGCCACCGAGCTAAATAAAGAGCTCGAGAGCTTGTTGAGAGCACAATTTAACTTGCGTATGCAACGTGCTACCCAACAACTTTCTAACACAAGCCAATTAGGCAAAGTGCGTCGTGATATTGCACGTGTGCGTACTGTTATGACCGAGAAGGCAGGTAAGTAATATGAGCGATACTCAAATCGAAAAACGCCAACGTACTCTAATCGGTAAAGTGGTAAGCAATAAAATGGATAAAACAGTGGTTGTTCAAGTTGAGCGCCGCGTTAAGCATCCGCTTTATGGCAAAATCATGATCCGTACTAACAAGTACAAAGCGCATGATGAAAACAATCAGTACAATGAAGGCGACACTGTGGAAATCGCAGAAGGCCGTCCTATCTCACGTTCTAAATCTTGGAGCGTTGTACGTTTGATTGAAGCTGTTCGCGTAATCTAATTTCTAATTAGTTTAAGCCTCACAGCACAAAGAAGCCACCTGTAACAGGGTGGCTTCTTTGCGTTTGCGATGTGTCATATAAGTAGAAATATGTCGGTGCTACAATGATTAGGGCAGGATTATTATGCCAACCTAGTCTTTTATAAGGTTAATCTATCGTGGCTACGCAACAAGAACAAGACCGTACACAGCAAGAACATAACAAACGTAAAGGTTTAAGTTCTACGCAAGCTGCCGAGCGAATGCGTAGTGAAGGACCGAATGAGCTTCGTCGCTCGGGTAAACGGACGATATTTAGCATTATTTTTGAAGTGCTCCGTGAGCCAATGCTGCTGCTCTTACTTGTTGGTGGTTTGGTTTATTTATTGTTGGGCGATAAAATTGAAGCGCTTATTTTGCTGATATTTGCTTGTCTATCAATTGCGATTACGGTTGTTCAAGAGTCGCGTACTGAACGCGTATTAGAGGCCTTAAGTGACTTAACCTCGCCTCGTGCCTTGGTTATCCGTGATGGTGAGCGCATACGTATAGCAGGACGAGAGGTGGTGCGTGAGGATATCTTAGTATTGGAACAGGGCGATCGCGTTGCAGCCGATGCGATTCTCTTAGAAAGTATAGATTTACAGACAGATGAGTCATTATTAACGGGTGAGTCACTTCCCGTCGGTAAAGTAGTCAACTGTGATAGTGAAGATACGCAAGTAGATGCTAAGGCAGGCGCTAAAGTAGACGGTAAAGCAGACACTAATGAACACCGACCTGGTGGCGATAAACAGCCTTATGTGTATTCGGGGTCATTGATTGTGCGAGGGAGTGGGATTGCGCGCGTTATAGCAACTGGCCCCAAAACAGAAATCGGTAAAATTGGTCAATCCCTAGCAAGCTTAGATACCGAATCACCACGCCTAAAAAAAGAAACAGGCCGCATTGTGGCTTGGAGCGCTTTGGCCGGACTTACTGTAGCAGTGTTAGTGGTGGTGCTTTATGGCTTAAGTCGTGGGCAATGGCTCGAAGCCGTACTTGCTGGGATTGCTGTAGGCATGTCCATGCTACCCGAAGAGTTCCCTGTCGTTTTAACGGTATTTATGGCCATGGGAGCATGGCGTATTGGTAAAGCAGGCGTCTTAACGCGTCGTGCGGCGGCAATTGAAACCTTAGGCTCGGCCACTGTGCTTTGTACCGATAAAACGGGAACCTTAACAGAGAACCGTATGGCATTGGCGCAAGTCTGGTTGCCCTCTGGTGAGACACAGTCGATTGACGCTTCACAGCCAGCGCAAGCACCATACCATCATTTGATGCAAACAGCAGTTTTAGCTAGCGCTGTCGATCCCTTAGATCCAATGGAAATCGCTTTATTACAGGCTTATCACGCTGTTGCTGATAGCAAAGCAAATGAGATTTCTTTGCAGCATACCTATGGTTTACGCCCTGAACTCTTAGCGATGTCGAATATATGGGATGACTGCGGTGAATTACGAATCTGTGCCAAAGGTGCACCTGAAGCCATTGCTGAACTTTGCCAATTAAGTCTAGAAGCTAAACAAGAGATGCTTGATGCTGTTGAAGCGATGGGTTTACAGGGTATTCGGGTATTGGCGGTAGCGAGCGGTACTGCATCTGATAGACAGTGGGCTGAGAGCCAACAGGATTACAGCTACCGTTTAGTAGGATTAGTTGGTCTGGCCGACCCTATACGAGCCAGTGTTCCCGCTGCAATTGCGGAGTGTCGTCAAGCAGGTATTCGTGTGGTCATGATTACGGGTGACTATGCGGTAACCGCTCGCTCTATCGCTACGCAAGCAGGTATTCCTGAAGGTGATGTCTTAACGGGTAGTGATCTTGAGGCATTGAGTGATGAAGAGTTGGCTCAGCGCTTAAATACAGTGACGGTTTTTGCACGTATTATGCCGGAGCAAAAATTACGTATTGTGCAAGCATTCAAGCGCAGCGGTGAGATTGCCGCGATGACAGGGGACGGAGTGAATGATGCCCCCTCACTCAAAGCAGCCCATATCGGTGTGGCAATGGGTAAGCGTGGCACTGATGTGGCGCGAGAGGCTTCGGATATGGTCTTAATGGATGATGATTTTGGTTCGATCGTTAAGTCAGTTAGCCTAGGCCGTCGTATTTACGACAATATGCGTAAGGCCATGGCATTTATTTTAGCTGTTCACGTGCCGATTGCGGGCTTAGCGCTTTTGCCCTTATTTTTCGGTGCGCCAATGTTGTTGGCACCTGTGCATATTGCATTACTTGAGATGGTTATCGATCCTGTTTGTACTTTAGTCTTTGAGGCGGAGCGTGAGGAGGACGATATTATGCAGCGACCTCCGCGTGACCCAGCTGAATCTATGTTTTCCATGCTCGTTGTGTTGTGGAGCCTATTCCAAGGAGGCTTAGCGTTTGTCATGTTGGCTAGCGTATTCTTATGGAAAACGGGTGAAGGTATGCCTGAAGTGGAATTGCGTGCTTTGTTATTCTTTGCTTTGATTGCACAAGTACTTGCCTTAATTCTGGTGAATCGTTCTTTCTCAGCTTCTTTGGTGGTGGCTTTTACACGTAAAAATAATGCCTTAGCCTATGTGGTCTTCATTGTTCTTGCGGTGACCGCTTTAATCTTGTTCTTACCAACCGCGCAAGGCTTGCTTAAATTTGGTCTGATTACTTGGTCGGATATGGGATTGGCTCTTGCCTTAGGCGTCGCTCTATTAGTTGTGTTAGAGGTGTGTAAGCCACTGGTATCGCGATTTTCTTCAAGACGTAGGGAGGCTGTATCGCCTTAAAACCTAAGTAGATTGAGTTTATACATTAAGCGTATATAATGCTTATACGAAAAAATTATTATTTTATAACAACTACTTATTAAGAATAAGTTAGTGATTTAGATGTTTGCTTGATGTAGTAAGTGGAACGAAGAGAATGACGCTTAAAATTGCTTATATTGGTTTTGGTTCGATTGGTCAGGATGTTGCTCGAATGATTGCCGAAGATGCGCATTTCCCTTGTGTGCAGTTAGCATTGGTGCGTGAGGGCTCTAAGTCTTTAGAGAATCTACCGAATTACATTATGCCGATGTTTAGTTTCCATAAGATGTTGGCTTGCAAGCCAGATATTGTTGTCGAAGCGGCCAGCCAAGAGGCTGTGAATCAATACGCTGTGCCATGTTTAACGTATGGTTTCCCTTTTTTAGTTAGCTCGACAGGAGCTTTAGCTAATCCAGAGCAACGTGAGAAGATGCTCGCTGCAGCTGAGCGTGGCTCATCGAAAATTATCGTTCCTTCAGGTGCTGTCGCTGGGCTAGATTATATTCAAGCGATTAGCCGTATGGATGACGCGCAAGTCGTTTATGAATCACGTAAGCCTGTGCAAGCTTGGATGCAAGAATTGCAGGCTCTGGGTTATCAGCCTGATTCGATTACAGAAGCCATCACCTTATACCAAGGTAATGCGCAAGAAGCGGCACTTAACTATCCGAAAAACTTAAATGT
>CAYFVY010000040.1:0-15372 GCA_964346715.1 uncultured Pelistega sp.
TAATAGACCCTGGCTTTTTCTTAGGTGCTGTTCCTTTTGGAAGTTATTGTCAATTGCATCGTGCCCGGTAAGCTGCGAAATCCTCAAATCAGGGCGCTTAAAGTCTGCGTAATGGCTTGGGTTAGGTTCCTCCAAACGAATGCGCCAGGACTGACCTGCTTGCGCTTGAATCTTGTTTAGATAGGCGTCTCTTCTTGACTCAGCGTCTTGGTGCGAGCCAGAGGGCACAAATAAGGGAGTTAGTGCCGCTTTAAAAGCGGCTTCAATTGCGTCAGGATGTGCATGTTGTACTGAGCCTTGACGTGCTGCTTCAACTAAGGCGAGATTTAAGACGTGACGATGCTTGTACCATAGGCTAAGTTCATAGGCACCAAGACTGAGGAGGAGGACAGGAATAGCGCTTAGAATGAATTCTATGGCGGTAAAACCTGGCCTAGCGGGAATAAAGAAACGCATCAATACGTACACGTACTCAAAAAAAGAAAAACACCTCTCTTAATTCCAGACAAGAGGTGGCCGTACTGATAGTGTGGCAAGTTTCAGGGAATCTGGAAATTGTGAGAACTACAGATAGATAAAAAAATCCTAGCCTATACGTGACAGACTAGGATTTATTTAATGGACTTAGGGAAGTGATGAAAACTTAATTAATTTTCTTGCTCTCTTGGCTTGCTACTTGTGCATCATCTAAAAAGAGCTGAGCACTATCAATCGCATCATAGACATAAGGCTTACCGCAGAAGTGGCATTTCACTTCGACTTGACCCATTTCTTCAAGAATGCTTTCAATCTCCTGTACGCCTAACATTTTTAAGGCAGCGCCCACACGTTCTTTGGTGCAACTACAAAATGCACTAATAGCATCAGGTTCATAAGTACGTAGCTCTTCTTCGTAGAAAACACGAGCGACTAGCTTTTCTTCATCAATTTCTAGCTGTTCCTTGGGAGTAATAGTGCTAGAGAGAATTTTGGCGCGCTCCCAAGCTTCGTCAGCTTCTTCAACAGAAATTGAGTGTGTACCACCACTATACGGAATGCGCTGAATCAATAGACCGCTAGCTTTCTCTGTGTTCGCAGCAAGATGAAACTGCGTATCAATCTGCTCGGATGTGCGCATATAGCTTCTGAGTACTTCTGCGACGCTATTGCCTTCGATTGGTACGATACCTTGATACGGATGTTGGTCCGCAGGGCGGTTTAATGGGTCAAACCAGACACTGAAACGGCCCTCGCCATTAAAGTTAATCAGTTCTTGAAAGGTGTCTGTAGCTTTCACGGCAAACTCTTGACGCACATTCATGGTGGCACGTAACTGAAAGTTCTCGTTGCACTCCACAACTAATAATTGAATCGGGCCTTGACCATGCAGTTGCAGGATTAAGGTGCCTTCTTGTTTGATATTAGAGGCAAGTAATACAGCAGCAGCACTGAGCTCACCGAGTAGATTACGCAAGATAGGGTCAAATTCTTGGTGTTCACAGATATCTTGCCAAGTTTGCGTAAGGTTTACGGTTTGGATGCGGACACTCAAGTCCTCAAAGAGGTATTTTCTTAATAAATCGTTCATACAAATGAAATTGGGGGTCTTGGCGTCAAAATCAATAGGGAAAAACTACTGATTTAGGCAATACGCTTAAGGTGTTGACGATAAAAGTCAGAACGATCGATATAAGTCTGTGTACCTGCACGTACACGAGCCAGATCTTCTTCATCGACAGTGCGTACAATTTTACCGATACCGATAACTAAGCTATTATCAGGAATGACTTTGCCTTCGGGTATGATCGCGCCAGCACCAATAATGCAATTTTTACCAATAATGGCATTATTTAAGACAATGGCTTGCATACCAATTAAGCTACCATCGCCAATTGTACAACCATGTAGCATGGCTTGGTGCCCTATGGTGACGTATTTGCCTACATATAATGGAGTACCTTGGTCGACATGAAGAACTGAGCCTTCTTGTACATTACTACCTTCATCAATGGTGATAAGGTCATTATCAGCGCGTATACACACATTAGCCCAAACACTTACGTTCGCTTTCAGGACAGTTTGACCAATGATAATTGCATTATCAAAGACATACGCACTTGGGTCTATTTGAGGGGTTAAGTCATCAAGCTGATAAATGGCCATATTTACGTCCTACTTAAAGAGTGGTGTCAGAGCTAAGTAGCTCCTCGGTGCTGATAGCAACTGTAGGCTCGCGCCAGAAATAGCCATCTTTATGGTAAGCGCGACAGCCAGTGTTATACCAGTTAGCGTCGAACATAATGATTTCTTGGATGCGCCCAGTTGACCAGAAGTGTGTTGTCAGTCCAGGGTCATGCATTTCTTGAATATCAAAGGTATTAACGCATAAATAGCCAATTTCACCTTCGGTACATTCTTGGCCGTCTTCATTCAGAATAGCGACTTTATGGCCAGGATAGACCTTACCCATAGAGCCTGGCACCGAAGGCCATTTTTCAGGACACTCACCGATTAAATAAGAGAAACCTAAAGGCGCATAGACGCTATTTAAGGTGGCATTAAATCGCTCATCAACCCATGCGCTGAGTTCATCACTGTTTTCATTATCAGGTACAGTGACGCAACGAATTTGTAGTTCAAACTGATTCAGTGGGTCATTAAAGTCTTTAATGCGTGCCAATTCGTAGCTAGAGGTCAAGATATTCGTAATCTGATAATGCTCTAACAAGGTAAACAGGCGTGGAATCGTGCGACCACTAGGGCAGCCTACAATCGTACGACCAAAGTAAAGTGTCGGCAATAGACCATTGAGTAGACCCATTGGAGTGCTCCAATCATAGGTCGTAAAGAATAAGTCTTTGCCTTTGGGGAACCAGTTCTGTGAGGCTACAAAGCCAGGCAATGCGCCAATTAAGGCTTGATGCGTAATCAAACTTGCTTTCAGTTCTTCGCCTTCAGCGACGGGTGCGTAAAGCATCATGGCGTAGGCTGTGGGTTCAACTGGTGCAATGGTGAATGTACTCGGCTGACGAGCTAAAAGCGTGCGCCATGGAATGACGCGCTCATCTTCGGTATGAATACCGATAATTTGGCGTAAGCTCTGACGTAATTGAGGGTTATGATCGATAGCACTTGTCATCGCTGCGATGGTATGCTTATCGACCACAGCAACACGTGCTCCTGCATCCACTAAACGCTTATCATATTCAGCATTCGTAAGGCCAGTGCCCAAAGGAACCGCAATGGCGCCCATGGTAATGGCAGCAAGAATCGTCACTGCTGTCTCAGCGGAGTGCTGTAAAGCAATCGCAATACGGTCTTGCGGTTGCACACCCATGCGAACAAAGGCATTGGCTAATTTATTGACTTTCTCAGAGAGCTGTCCATACGACAGCATAGTTAATTGGCCGACCTGATCTTCAAAGAAGATAGCAGCTTGACGTGCCTCATGTGGACTGGCCGCCCAACGATGTGAACAAGCTTGGGCAATATTAAAATGAGTGGGAATAAACCACTCATAAGATTCGTATAAAGACGAGTATAGATTTGTATTTTGTGCGGACATAAGGACTCAAAGACCTAAATTTTTTACATGTCTATTATAATTTTTATCGCCGTAGATTACTAGACCCTAAAAAGCGCTAAAAACCCAAATAAAGCAAAACTTTAGGTGAAATGTCCTGATAATTGCAAATTTTAAGGGTTTTTAGCTTTCAAGTCGATAAGTTGGGTGCCTGCTAAGCGGTCATGCAAGAAGGCACCTTTGGGATCTAGCCACGAATAAATAAAGTTTAAAAACGGCACAAAAATAATTAGAATGGTGATTGATTTCCAACCTAGGTAGAGCGAAAGTTGTTGAATTAACCAGGCACCGATAAGCGGAATAATCCAAGCACATACATAACGCACAATATATTGCACTAAACTAGGCTTGCGACCGACTTTATTCACGAGACCAATATCCCAAGTCTTCATCGGTAATGTTTGGCCGATACGCACCCAACAGATAATAAAATATAAGCCAATCACAATAAACAAAATGGCTTGATGCAGGCTGAGTAGGTGACCTGGATCTGTACTTTGGATAAAGCTCGTAATTAAATAATCGGCAAAAAACACCACGCCAAATAAGAGAATACTCTCATACATCATGCTTGCAAATATACGTAAGCGAGGAGCACGTTTCAAGACGGTTGTAGAAGATGAATTTGTCATTATAAAAAAATTAAGATTTATTTCGATAGCTGTCGCTGACCATTTCAAAGCCAAACAAGCGACATTCAATATCACCATTAAAAACAGGTGTGCGACGACGTGGTTTTAAGCGTAGTTTTTTCGGTAACTCTAAGTCATTAGTAATTAAATGCACTTGCCAATTAGCAAATTCATTCTTAAGTACACTCGACCATTCTCGCCAAAATTCCAGATCTTGTTCACCTAGGCGCTCACCATAAGGTGGGTTGCTAATTAAGAATCCTTCGGGTGCTGGTGCTTTAATCTTTAAGGCATCAATCAGTTCAAATTGCACAGAACTTGGACTCAATTGCGCACGAGCAAGGTTATCTTGGGCGGCTTGAATCACTTGTGGATCGATATCAGAACCAAAAATTGGAGTTTCAAGATCTTCAAGAATATTGTCGTATGCTTCTTCTTTCAGTTGCAGCCAGAGATTTCGTTGAAAACCACGTAAACGCTCAAAACTAAAAGGGCGCATAATACCTGGTGGAACTTTTTGAGCAATCCAAGCCGCTTCAATCAGAATAGTGCCACTGCCGCAAAAAGGATCGTATAAGGGCTTAGAAGGATCCCATCCAGAGAGTGCCAAAATTCCAGCTGCTAAGTTCTCGCGTAGTGGGGCTTGGCCTTTGCTAAAGCGCCAGCCACGTTTAAATAAGGATTCACCTGAAGTATCTAAATATAAGGTGGCTGTTTCAGCATCGAGGAAGAGATGAACTTTTGCATCAGGGCGAACAGTGTCAATGCTTGGGCGCTCACCTTCACGTTGGCGTAGACGATCGACAATACCGTCTTTAGCACGTAGGTTGCAGAATTGTAGGCTTTGCATAGGACTACGGATCGCGGAGGTATCTACACGAAGCGTTTGTTCAGCCCCAAACCAACGCTCCCACGGCACTTGGCTAGCCAGCTCATAAATATCATCCTCATTGCTGACAGGTGCATGCGCTACTTGTACCAGAATACGGATGGCTAATCGTGAGTAGAGGTTGGCACGCATGACGCCTTGCCAGTCAGTGCGTAGACGCACCCCTGAGCGGCCTGCTTGCACTTCCTTAAAGCCAAGATTGGTGAGTTCTTGTGCTAGCGCTTCTTCAATACCAATTGGGCATGAAGCGAATATGCTAAAGATATCGTCAAAATATGTGCGCGAAGCATAGGACTGTTCCGCTGCCATGGCTTGAGCACCGCGTTCTAGGCGATCACTTAAACTTGGGCGATGTTTCGCATAGCCTGCTGTGCGGTCAACGCTACGTGGGGCATTATCTTGATGTTTACTAAAACCAGTGGATCCTTGATTACGCTCACCACGAGGCGGGCGGCGCTCATCGAAGCGACGTTCCGGGCGTCCCTCTGTGCTACGTTCATTACGCTCGCGACGAGGACCACGACGCTCTTCGAAACTACGTTCAGCGTGGTCACCACGAGGAGGGCGACGTTCATCAAAGCGGCGTTCCGGACGTCCCTCTGAGCTGCGTTCATTACGCTCGCGACGAGGACTACGACGCTCTTCGAAACTGCGCTCACCGCGGTCACCCCGAGGAGGGCGACGTTCATCAAAGCGGTGTTCTTTAGTGGGTTCTTCTTTTGGTGCTTGCAGTCGATTAATGGCAACGGCTCGTGCGCGCGCACCCGTACGAACGCGATCCTTGTCAGTACTTGAACTGGAACTTGAGCGGCGGGTGCTTGATATAGAGAGTTTTTTGCGAGGGCTTTCTTCTGTCATTTTCGGTCTTAGAAGGGTTTAAGGATCACTAAAGCAACGACCGCTAATAATAGGAATAATGGAATTTCATTAAACCAACGGAAGTAAACATGTGAGCGCGTATTTTGACGTGCCACAAAACTATTATGTACACGGTAACAGGTGTAGTGAAATAGCATGATTAAGGCGACAAAGAGTAATTTAGCATGTAACCAGCCTGAACCATCCAGTCCAATACCGTATTGCCACATAATCCATAGGCCAAAGATAACGGCAGGTACCGCAATAATCGTCATAAAGCGTAGAAGGCGGTGGGACATGCCCAATAAGTAGGCATAAATTTCTTGCTTATCTTGGTTTGCCGCTAAGTTAACAAAAATACGTGGTAAGTAAAATAGTCCTGCAAACCAAGAGACGACGAAAACAATATGTAAAATTTTAAGCCATAAATACATCATACAACGGTGTTCCTAATTGAATGCTTTAGCGTTAATGTTGCTGGTTCTTATTTGCGTAATTGGCCTTCGCCATTCAAAACCCATTTATAGGTGGTTAAGCCTTCTACAGCAACAGGTCCACGTGCGTGTAGACGATTTGTGGAGATACCAATTTCTGCACCTAAGCCGTATTCAAACCCATCAGAAAAATTAGTCGGTAAATTCACATATACACCTGCTGAATCTACTTCTAATTGGAACTGGCGTGCATTGCTCATATCTTCAGTAATGATGGATTCTGTATGCCCAGAGCTATGGCGTTCGATGTGGTCCATGGCTTGTGCAAGGTCGTCCACAATACGAATGGCTAAAATAGGGGCGAGATACTCAGTGTCCCAGTCTTCTTCATTCGCCGCCACAATCGAAGGTAAGAGGGCAAGCGTACGCTCACAACCTCTGAGCTCGACTTGTTTTGCCGCGAATTCCTTAGCTAACAGTGGTAGTAACTCAGCAGCACGATCTTGATGAACTAATAGGGTTTCTAAAGCACCACAGATACCATAGCGATAGGTTTTTGCATGGACCGCCAATGAGACAGCCATAGCGGTCTTAGCGCTCTGGTCAAGATACATATGACAGATGCCGTCTAAGTGCATAATCATAGGTACCGTGGCTTCAGCTTTTAGACGTTGAATCAAGCCCTTACCGCCACGTGGAATAATCACATCGACATAATCACTCAGGCGAACCAATTGCCCAACGGCAGCACGATCGGTGGTTGGTACGACTTGCACAGCGTGTTCTGGTAAATTAGCGTGTTTCAAGGCCGCTTGGATCAAACTAGCCAAGGCTTGATTGGAGTGAAAGGCTTCACTACCTCCACGCAAAATCGTTGCATTACCGGCTTTAAGACAGAGAGCTGCAGCATCAATCGTAACATTAGGACGTGATTCATAAATAATACCAATCACACCTAGGGGTACCGTCATTCTGCTGATACGCATACCATTCGGTAGAATCCGAGTTGGTCCTAAAGTACCGACGGGATCATCTAAAGCAGCAATTTGGCGTAATCCTGTCACCATCGTTGCGATGGCTTTATCTGATAGGGTTAAGCGATCCAATAAGGCAGGCTCGAGGCCATTGATCTTGGCTTGCTCGAGGTCTTTTGCATTTTCAGCTTGCAACATCGCAGCATTGCTTTCAATGGTATCGGCAATGAAATGCAGAGCTTGAATTTTTTGGGTTTGCGTAGCGCTGCGCATAAGTTTAGCGGCCGCTCGTGCTTGTTTACCCAAGTTTTGCATAATGTTTTCGACAGAATCGTGATTCATAATGAGTATCTAGTAAAAGTCTACGCTGTGCAGCGTGAGTAAAATTTATAAAGCCTGTGGCTTAGCGATTTTAACGACTAAACGTTGTAATTCTTGCCATGCATCTAAAAGGCGTCCATTCACGGGGTAACCCTTAAAGAGGCGATCGATATCGCTAGCATGTTGTATAAGTCCGAGTAATTGCTTAAAGCTGATTCTTTCTAAACTACCACGAATCAAGCGCTCTCGGGGACCAAATACGCCGAGACCGCGGAATAAAGGACTAATCTCACGACCTTGCTGTTGTGCAAGTGCTAAGGTATATAGAGTGCGAATTTCACGGGTGACTAAGGCCAATATTAAGGGTAGGGCTTCGCCTTCATTTTGTAAGCCAGATAAGACACGTACTGCGCGCTTAGCATCACCTGCGAGAATCGCATTGGTTAGTTGAAATACATCATAACGTGCGACGTCATGGATGGCCTGATGTATAGCTTGAGCATCGATCTGGCCTTCAGGATACATCAAGCCCAATTTAAGGATTTCTTGATGAGCAGCGAATAAATTCCCTTCGACCTTATCAACAATCATGGCTAAAGTTTCAGTATCTACGCTTTGATTTTGTTGAGCTAAGCGTTGCTTAATCCATGCTGGTAATTGTTCTCGAGCAATCGTCGGTGTATCAATAATCACCGCTGATTCCCAAATAGCTTTGGCCCATTTGCTATTTAATGTTGTTTTATCTAATTTAGGGAGGCTTAGAATCACGCAGACATCGTTAAACGATTTATCTTTAAGTTGCTCAGCTAATTGTATTAAAGCAGGGCCACCCTGTCGGCCAGGCTTACCACCGGGAACTGTAATTTCTAGAATTTTCTGGTCAGCAAATAAAGAGGTACTTTGCAAGCTTTCTTGTACTTTTTCCCAAGGCCCCGTGGCTTCGAACACTAAACTAAGGCGCTCATTGAAGTATTTATCACGACAACGTTGACGGATTAAATCGACAGTTTCATTGCGTAAGAGCAGCTCATCACCGGTCACGCAATAGAAATTTTCTAAGCGGTCAGGATGAGCTTGCATCATCTTCGCAAATACATCGTATTTAAAAGTCGTAGCCATTGCACTCTGGTTAAGTAAAAGTGGAGTAGCGTAAATTTATTGCGGATTGAATTGCTTGTAGCGCTCAATCGCGTCCTCAGAAATTACGCGGCGGTAGAGGCGGTCAGCAATACTTTTTTCCATATCACCGTAGAGTAATTGCATCTCGGCGGCCTTAGCAGCTGAATCATCCTCACTGTATGGCATAAGGCGAGTGGCACTTAAGCGTGTGGCTGGAATCAAGACATTGCCTTTGGCGTCGACCATGGTGAAGATAAATACCAAACCAAGTTCGTATTCCTCTACCTTGCCCTCAAAGTCTAAGGATACTTCACTACGAGTACGATTAAAGCTTTGTTGAATTAAGCGTACTTGAGCGCTGGCTGCATCATCAACCATGGTGGTATTAGGCGAACTTGCTTTAAGTAGGCGATAGATTTGAATACCAAATGCAGAGTTACGCGATACATTGGTATATAGACTATCAAAAGGTAGGGGCGCTTGCCCACGCATCTTAAAACCGCAGCCACTGATGAGCAAACACACGAACAATAGCAGGACTAGCAGACGACGTGGAGTCAATAATAGGTTCGCGGTTTGCATCATCTTTTTCCTAAAGAGTTAAGGGATTAACCAACAATATTTACTAATTTACCTGGAACAACAATAATGCGTTTTGGAGCACGACCTTCGAGGAACTTGCTGACTGAATGGTGAGCTTGAGCTAATTCTTCGATGGCTGATTTTTCAGCACCATTAGGCACCATGATTGAACCACGAAGCTTACCGTTAATTTGAAGCATCATCTCAATCTCATCAGCAATTAAGGCTTGCTCATCTAAAGCTGGCCAATCGGCGTCTAAAAGATCACCAAATTCAGCGGCAAAGCCTAAGTCTTGCCATAGTTGATAGGTGATATGAGGTACAGCAGGGTAGAGTATGCGTAATAAGAGACTGATGACTTCTTTGATAGCCGCATCGCCTTGTTCAGAGGCTTCAAATTTAGCATCTTCAAGGGCATTCAGAAGTTTCATACCTGCTGAAACGACGGTGTTATATTGCATACGCTCATAGTCATAATTTGCTTGGCGTAGTAATTGATAGGCCGTTAAGCGTAATTGCTTTATCTCTTTAGCGGCTTGGCTGAAATCAATTTGAGTGCTTGCTGCACGAGCTACAGTGTCTTTATGGTTAAAACATAAGGTCCATAAGCGACGTAAGAAACGATTTGAACCATCAACTCCTGTGCTTGACCACTCGAGCGTTTGCTCTGGTGGGCTGGCGAACATCACGAATAGACGTGCTGTGTCAGCGCCCATGGTGTCAATTAAAGACTGTGGATCCACGCCGTTATTCTTAGATTTCGACATGGTGCCAATGCCACCGTAGTCGACCATCGAGCCATCATCGAGATTACGGGCGCCAATAATTTGTCCCTTATCACCGTAAACATTCTCAACGCGTTCAGGCCAGAAATATTCAATACCGCCACGTTCTGTACGACGTGAATAAATATGATTTAGCACCATGCCTTGAGTTAGGAGATTGGTAAATGGTTCATCAAACTTGACTAAGCCAAGATCACGCGAGACCTTAGACCAGAAGCGTGCGTAAAGTAAGTGCATAACGGCATGCTCAATACCGCCAATATACTGGTCCATTGGCATCCAATAGTCATTGCGTTCATCGAACATCGCTTGATCGTTATTTGGTGAGGTATAGCGCATGAAATACCATGAAGAATCAACAAAAGTATCCATGGTGTCGGTTTCACGACGCGCTGGTTTGCCGCAGCTTGGGCAAGCACAACGTAAGAATTCTTCACATTTATTCAGAGGGTTGCCTGAGCCGTCAGGAATGAGGTGGTCTGGCAATACCACGGGTAAATCTTTTTCTGGTACAGGTACAGCTCCGCAACTATCGCAATGAATAATTGGGATAGGAGTGCCCCAGTAACGTTGACGCGAAATACCCCAGTCACGTAAGCGCCATGTGGTTTGCTTCTCACCAAGGCCTTTGTCAGCGAGAACTTGAGCAACTGCATCAACGGCTTGCTTATAATGCAAACCATCAAATTGGGCAGAATGAATACATGTGCCGTTTTGTTTATCAGCGTACCACTCTTGCCATTCGCTAGTTGAATAGTCTTGGCCATTCACATCAATCACTTGCTTAATTGGCAAATTGTATTTATTGGCAAAGGCAAAGTCACGTTCATCATGAGCAGGAACGCCCATAACGGCGCCATCACCGTAACTCATAAGAACATAGTTACCGACCCAGACCTCAACTTGTTCACCCGTAATTGGATGCGTGACGTATAGACCAGTTGGCAGACCTTCTTTTTCTTTGGTGGCCATCTCTAATTCAGTGGTACCACCAAGTTTAGCTTGCTCAATAAAGCTCGCTAGCGCTGGGTTCTGACGTGCTGCTTCAGTTGCGATTGGGTGTTCAGGTGCGACTGCACAGAATGTTACGCCCATAATCGTATCTGGGCGAGTCGTAAACACATACATACGACCGTCCTGGATTAATTCACCGGTTTCAGTGTCTTTGATCTCATGGGTAAATGCAAAGCGCACGCCTTCACTCTTACCGATCCAGTTCTCCTGCATCACGCGTACGCGTTCAGGCCAACCGTCTAATTCAGTTTTAACACAAGCGAGAAGCTCTTCAGCATAGTCGCTAATGCGCAAGTAATAACCTGGAATTTCACGCTTTTCCACTAAGGCGCCAGAGCGCCAGCCACGACCATCAACCACTTGTTCATTGGCGAGAACGGTATTATCAACAGGGTCCCAGTTCACCACTTGCGTCTTGCGATACGCAATGCCTTTTTCCAGCATCTTGAGGAACATCCATTGATTCCAGCGATAGTACTCAGGATCACAAGCAGCTAATTCACGTGACCAGTCAATCGCAAAGCCCATAGCTTGCAATTGCTTTTTCATGTAATCGATATTGGCGTAGGTCCATTCTGCAGGTGGGACTTGAGATTTAATAGCCGCATTCTCAGCAGGCATACCGAAAGCATCCCAGCCCATAGGCATCAGGACGTTATATCCTTTCATGCGCAATTGGCGTGTCAACATATCGTTAATCGTGTAATTACGTACGTGCCCCATATGCAGTTTGCCGCTTGGGTAAGGAAGCATTGAGCAGGCATAATATTTAGGCTTGTCATTGCCGTTCTTGTCTTTGGCAAATTCCGTTACACGATAGACGTCGCCGTCATTCCATTGTTGTTGTACGTTTTTTTCTACGACTTGAGGTTGATAGTGTTCGAGCATGATTTTCTGTTAGAAATAGGATTTTTAGGCTGAATAAAATTAAGCCAATGAAACCTAACATTATAAAGCTTATGCGTGATAAAAGGGGGGAGATGCTAGCAGAAGCTGAAATGACAAATTCAAAATCTGGCTATGCAGTGGGAAGATTTGAGTAGTGTTAAAGCAGAAAAAATGCTTCTAATTTAAGTCAATAAGCTCTACTTTGAGCGTCTTGCCAGGTGCTGTATGCTGACGACACTACAGAAACTGCTCAGTTCTAGTCAATAAGACCTGCTTTAAGCGCTTTGTAGACTGCTGTTGTACGGTTATTTGTTTGAGTCACTTGGTAGATGGATTTCAGGTGATAATTGACGGTAGGTAATTGAATTTTTAGTGCTTTTGCGACCTCATGACTCGAAAGACCTGTCGCTAATAACTTAAGTATTTCAATCTGACGCTGATTCAGGGTAAGACTAGGCTTGCGCTTTTGTAGTCGATGTAAATACGAGCTCATCTCCTTGTCTAAGGTGTATTGTGTGGCAAAAAGCATCTGCTTAAAGTCAAAAATACGCTCAAGTATCTCAGGAACTGTAATGACGTGGTCGCGTAAATAAGAAATTGAGCCGAGAATCTGATTATCAGGACTCAGGATAGGTGCCGTGATACCAAACATAATTGGATACTTATCTAATAAATACATCAGATCTTTATCAGATTTCCAAGTTTGGGTGTTCCAGAGTAATAAGGTTGGTTTTGTATAAGCCAACTGCTTTTGCATAGCCTCAAGAGATAGGGAAGGCGTATCTAAGCTAAAGAAAATAGGCAGGCCATTATCATTAAGCTCAAGGTTGCTTATGCCGTAATAGAAATCCTTAGCAGTTAAAACTTTATGGTAGAAAATATAGTGTGTGAAATTAAAGCTAGCTATTGAATCTACAATAAATTTATATTGCTGCTGTTGATCACTTAGATTAAACGGTAAAGTTGTTTCAAAAGTTGAGAGCGCATCCATAAAGAATCAAATAGATCGGCAAAAAATTCTTGCAAATATAGTGTTTTAATAGGTTTTTATGTGACACATTTAGTATAAGTGAGAAACAGGAAAAACGCTTATTTAAACTAAAAAACAATTGTTAACAAGGGCAATATTCTCTTTATGTTTTGTTAAAACAACGACTTAAATAAGCTTGTAAGTGGTTTAAAATCAAAAAAAGCAAAAATCAGGTTTAAACTGATTTTTGCTTAAAATATATTACTTTATGATTTATTTTAATAACTTATTTGGCAGTTGCAATCGGTGACTGTCCTGTTAATAAGTAGTTAATCGTGTCATGGACACTACGTATCTGATCCCCAAAAGGTAGGGGTTCTTTGCCACGGAAGAATAAACCCTTACGAACATCACCATTGAAGGCATCGGTCAAGCGTTGGTCAATGCAGAACTGACCAATCTTACTGATGCCATCGCGTAAACCACAAACACTTAAGCAGTTCATCGCTTGCACGCAACGGCGTGGATCAGCTTTAGCTGAGCCTTGTAGCTTGGCTTCATTATTTAAGTATTTCTTAAGGTAAGGAGTTAAGACACCACGAGCCGGTAAACCAGCAACGGACATAAACTCAACAATATCTTCTTCCTTAGCTTCAGTTAGCACGCGCTTGAAGTTTTCATGCGCATCACCTTCGTGGGTGACAGCAAAAGCCGTACCAATCTGTGCTGCAGAAGCACCCCAGTCCTTAAGCGCTGTCTGAATTTTCTTAAAGTGAGCCATGCCACCAGCAAGTACTAGCGGAATTTTCTCGCTTTCTAAGCCCAATTGTTTAAAGACTTGCATAGTTTCTTCAATCACGCGACGGAAACTGAAGCGCTCATTCGAAATCTCAGTCATGGTTGAAGCGCCTAAATGACCACCAGCATGGCTTGGATGCTCAATGACGATGGCATCGGGTAGACGATTCTTCTTCATCCAGCGCTTTAAGACAATATTAATACCGCGTGATTCAGACAAAATAGGTACCAAAGCTACATCAGGGTGGTCCTGGGTAATTTCAGGTAGTTCTAATGGTAGGCCTGCACCCATAACAATGGCTTGAGCACCCGATTCACACGCTTGCTTAATTAAGGCTTCATAGTCTTTTACTGCTTTCATCACGTTTACAGCGATCATGCCACGTCCTTCAGCGAGCTCTAAGGCTTTTTTGATTTCGCGGTCTAAAGCAATAAGATTGAGTCGGTTATATTCTGATTCGAGTTTTGATTTTTTGGATTCTTCTAATAAATCAGGATGTAAGTGACGCAAGTCGATACTTGCAATTGTGCCCCAAGCATTCTCGCGTGCGACTGCACTCGCTAAGCCTGAAGCGGAAATACCGACACCCATTCCCCCCTGGACAATAGGTAATAATTCACGATCTCTAATTCGAAGGGGAGCATAAGGATTGTTCATGCAAAATTCATCCGTTAATGTTTACGACCGTTAATTGTAATACCCAGGCCACAAAATTACTTTGCCTTTTATCAAGGTATAAACAATAAGTGATTAAACCTTATTGGTCGTAAGGTTATGTTTTAAAAAGAAAAATGCAGTTCAACAGAAAGAATTTAGGAGTTTTGACCTTAAGGGAATTAAGTTTATTGTCAGTTACAATTAAACGTTGTTTACTGCATACGCATTGCTTGTATATATATGTGCACTTCGGCAAATATCAAGCATATTTGTCACTAGCAATT
This sequence comes from uncultured Pelistega sp., assembly GCA_964346715.1. GTDB lineage: Bacteria > Pseudomonadota > Gammaproteobacteria > Burkholderiales > Burkholderiaceae_B > Taylorella. The sequence continues at coordinate 14,769 of CAYFVY010000040.1, forward strand.
AAATACTAAGTGAAATAGTGAAAAAGAGCGACTAAAGCAATAGTGTTGAGTCAAGTATAGAGATTTAAGGTTTTCTTTTGCTTCAACTTTAAGGTGCGCGACAGGGTAAAATGTGATTTTGACAATATGATGAAAATAATATTTAAAATAAAAATAACCTTATTTGACAACATTAGGGTAAAACTTATGTTGACTTTACTAGCAATAGGGCGCATAGTGTCAGCAGATTTTCAAGTAGTTTGGCCTGATGCAGTTTTCTAGCTGGTATATATCGTTGTGGTGTTTTCTCTTGGGGGTCTTGTTCGTTGGGATTTTTAAGATCCTTTTAATTATGTAAGTAAGAGAGTAAATATATGTCAACAGAATCTGGCATCGTAAAATGGTTTAATAACGAAAAAGGCTTTGGTTTCATCAAGCCAGCTAACGGCGGTAAAGACTTATTTGTACACCACACCGACATCGTTGGTTCAGGTTACAAGTCTCTACAAGAGAACCAAGAAGTGACTTTTGTTGTAGCAGAAGGCCAAAAAGGCCCACAAGCTAAAGAAGTTACTGCTAAAAACTAATCTTTTAGATTAACGAATTAGCGAAAACCGCCTACTGC
>CAYFVY010000041.1:0-2476 GCA_964346715.1 uncultured Pelistega sp.
CATACGCAAGAACAGCTTCGTGTAGTGGATGATCAATGGGGTGTGCCAACGAGCGTAGACTTTGTTGTACGTTATACCTTGGCATTATGGCAACAAGGGGCACGTGGTCTTTTTCATGTGGTGCCAGATGGTGTCTGCTCATGGTTTGAGTATGCAAAAACCATCGCACAATTATTAAAAGATAAAGGGGATGTCTTAGCCGTACGAGAAATTGTGCCACAAAGTTTTCAAGCGTATAAGGCGTGGATACAAGAACAATCGCCTAAGGGGAATGAGAGGGTGCTTGCTGATCGTCCCAAATTAGCTGTATTGGGCAATCGCAAACTCAAGCATTATCTAGGACAGGACGTGGTGATATGGCAAGAGGAGTTGCAGCGCATCATACACCAGCTGTAAAAACTGGCGTATGAGGTTGTCACTGAGTAAAGTTTAGTGAGTGCTCGTTGAGTGACCGTGCTGTTGGCAAAGATTCTTAATATAAAAAATTTCTTTAGAATCTAAATGTTTATATAAGGCTAAGCCTAAATCTGTATAGGCATCATTCTGGATACGCTCGAAAGCATACTCCACAGATTGCCACAAAGCCTGCATGAGATTATCGAGTTGCTCGCTTGGAAAACTCCAAAGTGCTGTATTAAAACGCATGCCAATGCTGCTACTCGGCTGGTCTTGACTGAGGGTGTTCTCAGGTGGAGCAAAAATAAACTTACCATTGTCATTCGACTCAATGTTATTGAGCGTATTAGCGTCTAGCGTAGTGCCTGCTTGCAGAATAACAATATGCTTGGTTTGCTGAAATAAATTATCGCGTTGGCAGAGTCCGAAGAACCAAGCGAGCGCAGCGATCAGACCTGCGGCATTGGCTTTGACGATACCATGCTCTTTTTCAATCTCAAGTAAACGTGGGTTTTGCTGATACTCTGCGAGTAAGGCAACGGCTTCTAATAGGCTGTTTTTTTGTTCGGGCTCCAGGGCTTTTAAAGAGTGTTCAACTAGGGCAGTGGTGGCTTTAGGGGCAAGCTCACGTACGCTCTCAAGCGTGTGTAAGGCCTGCTTAAGTGCAAGTTCGCTATCAGTTGAATTATTAATTGCACAAGGAATGATAAATACGGTGCTCATATACGGTTAGAATAAATTAAATTTAGCGCTTAGTTTACCATGAGAGCTGCGTAGCTTAGGGCTTAAGGATTTAAATAAGTGCCGCTGGATGATAATCATAAGAATTGTGTAGATTTGATTGCAGGCTGAGTAGCTCGCTATGAGCAGAGTTTGAGATGTTTAGTTAAAGACATTAGTGAATGTCAGTAAGATTTGTTTGGATGTTAAGAATGATGAATGAAGATGTAGTACAAATTGAGGCATTAACACGCCGTTGGGTAGAGAATATCGTTATTGGTTTAAACTTATGCCCTTTTGCTAAGGGGGTGCATGTTAAAGAACAAGTCAAAAGCCATATTGCCGAGACCCAAGATATTGAGGAGATTACGCAAACATTAGCCGATCTCTTAAATGAACTACATGCCGTACCTGCTGAGCAGATTGATACGAGCTTATTAGTCCTTCCGTATGTATTTGATGATTTTTATGCATTTAATGATTACTTGGATATTGCGGAGGGTGTATTAGAGCAACTTGGGCTGATAGGAGAGATTCAGATTGCTAATTTTCATCCTAAGTTTCAATTTGCCGGAACAGACGAAGAAGATATGGGGAACTATACCAATCGCGCGCCTTATCCAATCCTACACCTAATTCGGGAAGCAAGTATTGATAGGGCAGTGAGCCAATTTCCTGATGCTGCGGTGATTTTTGAACGTAATATCGCTCTGATGGAGGAACTGGGCCTTGATGCATGGCATAAGTTGCTAGATGAGGGCGAGTCGGGACAGATTGCTCCGCAAGATCTTAAGAAGAGCTAAATGAAGCTGAGAAGGTTTAAGTGAAATAAGACGTAACATTCGCGGCTTGATTTTGGCTGATTTGCACAACATGGCAAGCTTGCGCTTGCGGATTAGCCTGTAATTTATGGTAGAATACTAACTAAGCTGTATACCTGGTCAACTGACAGGTTTCTGGACGCGGGTTCAACTCCCGCCGTCTCCACCAATAGAGCATTAAGCAGATGTGTGCTTGGTACATGTTTAAGACGAGATGCTTTATGGTGCATATGTGGCCTTTATGGGGCACATACGATTTATAAACACTTAGTGCTTTATTGATGGGGACGTATTGGTTTCGACAGGGGCAAATAGGAAGATTGGCAGCCGGTAGGCGATGACCGTAAATCAAGCAAAACTTATAAATGCAAATGACGAAAGTTACGCATTAGCCGCCTAATAACAGGCCGCTAGGAGTGTGATCCACTTGGCAACAGAACGGATTAAAAGGCTGCTTCGGCAGCCTTTTTCTTTTTCATTTCTTTATGCCTTTCTTGTTCTAAGTGGCATGCCACAACTGTATTAGCGATGATATCAAA
>CAYFVY010000041.1:2576-5437 GCA_964346715.1 uncultured Pelistega sp.
CCACGGCCTTCGATATCAATACGGCTAGAACGTACGCCATTATTGATGAGGCGTTGAGCAACAATATAGGCGCGGTTTAGAGATAGATTTTGATTGGCTTTGCCGGCGCCTGTAGAGTCGGTATGTCCTACGATTTTGATGCGTAGCATCTGGCGTATTTTCATCTCTTCAGCGATGGTTTTTAAGACAGGTGACATTTGACGGGTAATCGTGTTGCCACGTGTAGCAAACAAAGACTTAGCAGGTAAGAGCACCCGTAAGCTTCCATCATGGACACGATTGACTTCCACGCCTTGTTTCTTAGCCGCTGGAGTTAAGATAGTTTCAGCCAAGGCATTCCAGTTAACTGTTGCAAGATTGCTTGGCGTATTCGCTGGTTGTCCATCTTGTTTGACAGCCAAACTACCTGAGCCGAAGCTTGGGCCATTAGCAGCATTCTGCATCGGTGCACAAGCACTTAGGATCGCACTTAGAAAGACAAGACTTACTGGCAATGATAGACGATTCTTCATATTAAATAAATTCCTTAGTAAGAGTTTCAATTGCCTGCCAAAGTTGGTCGGGACTATCGATGGTTAAGTCTGCTTGCCAAGAGGTAATTTCGTCTTGTTCATCACAGTAACCATAACGCACAGCGATTGTAGCCATGCCTGCCGCTTTACCTGCGATGATATCGCGTGCATCATCACCAACGTAAATACAATGTTGTGGTGCAACCTTAGCACGCTCAGCAGCAAGTAAGAGGGGATCAGGGTAGGGCTTAGGACGTGCGGCGGTATCACCACAGATGTTTGCGACACTGCGCTGTGTTAAACCAAGATAATCAAAAATAGGGAACGATAAGTTCTCGGCTTTATTGGTTACAATGCCCCAGTTGAAACCACTGTTTTCAAGCTGCTCTAGCAATTCAGCGATACCTGGAAAGAGGACGGTTTCCTTAGTCATACAAGCATAATAGTCTTGTAAAAACTGATCACGTACCTGTTCGAAAGCAGTATCAGTTTTCTCAAGACCCAAGGCTTTTCTTAAAAGACCACCAGCACCTTGTGAGGAGCAGTTACGTAATTGCTCAAAAGGCATGGGCTCAAGACCTGCACGAACACGTTGTTGATTAGTCGCTGCCACTAAGTCTCTTGCTGTATCGGCTAGGGTGCCGTCAAAGTCGAAAAAAACAGTTCTAATCATTTACGTGTCGCTACCATATAGTTAACAGAAACATCATTAGAGAGGCTATAAACCTTACTGATAGGATTATATTCTAAGCCCTTAAGTTGTTCCAGTTGTAGGCCCACACGACGAGCGCTCGTCACAAGTTCGCTCGGCTTAATAAAACTGTTGTAACTATGGGTGCCCTTAGGAACGAGTTGTAAAACATATTCGGCACCAATAATAGCAAAGAGGAATGATTTTGGATTACGGTTAAGGGTCGAGAAAAATGCCTGACCACCTGGCTTCACAAGGCGACTACAGGCTTGGATGATTGAGGCTGGATCAGGTACATGTTCGAGCATCTCCATGCAGGTAACAATATCGTATTGTTCGGCTTCTTGCTCAGCCATCTCTTCGGCAGCGATTAGCTTGTATTGCACCTTAATGCCAGACTCTAGGCTGTGTAGACGTGCAACTGTTAATGATTTCTGTGCAAGGTCAATACCTGTAACATCAGCCCCAAGTGCCGCCATACTCTCCGCTAAAATACCACCACCACAGCCGATATCGATAATTTTCTTGCCTTGTAGGGAGCCACCAGCACATTCTTGAATCCAAGACAAACGCAAAGGATTAATTTCGTGTAATGGTTTAAATTCGCTATTTGGATCCCACCACTTCGAGGCTAGAGCGCTGAACTTATCAATTTCAGCTTGATCGACATTGGTTGGAGAATGAGGGGTAGATGTCATGGCAGCAAAGATAATCTAATGGAACAATGAGTGTCAGTTTACCATAGGATATGCTTAACTAGACATCTCGAAAATGTATGTAAAAGTAAAACCTATGGGTTTGTAATAGGCATTAAAAAAGCCTCCGCAAGGAGGCTTTTTAGAATTAGCGCGAACGTATAAAGCTCAACGCCTATCGATTACTTAGGAGAACCTACGATCTCGATTTCTACGCGACGGTTTTGTGCGCGACCTTCACGAGTAGCGTTAGAAGCTACAGGAGCAGATTCACCTTTACCAGAAGCGATGATTTGGTCAGCTGGAACACCTTTAGAAACTAAGTAATTCTTAACAGATGCAGCACGACGCTCAGATAAGCGTTGGTTGTAAGCATCAGAACCAACAGAGTCAGTGTGACCAACAGCAATTAGAGACTCTAAGTTTAATTTAGAAACTTGGTCTGCTACTTGGTCAAGAATGTTACGGCCTTCAGGTTTCAAAGTTGCTTTGTCAAAGTCGAAGAACGTATCGGCGTTGAAAGTTACTTTGTTAGCTGTAATACCAGCTGGAGCTTGCTGAGCACCACAACCTTCTAGGGCTGTTGCAGGTGTCCAGTAGTTGTTTTGCCAGCAGTATTCGTTAGTACCGTTCATCCAAGTTAGACCGTAGTTGCTAACCCAGTTGTCTACTGTTTGAGCTTGAGCTACGCCTGCTGATGCTGATAGAGCAACGGCGATTGCTAATGCGAATTTAGAGGGCTTGTTCATGTTTCTCCTCGATGAGCTAAATAAGCTAAAAAATTGACTCGCAGCGTTAACGCCGCAGAATGGAAATCAGGGTTAGTATAGCAATGCTTTGAGCTTGTTTCAAAACATTTGCTCGGCTTTCCCAAGTTCTTGCCTAAATATTAAGTGATTTCACCGTCATTTGTAGAGAGTAAATGCTAGATTTTTAAGGATATACGCCAATTTGTGGTTTTTA
>CAYFVY010000041.1:5537-12456 GCA_964346715.1 uncultured Pelistega sp.
TTTGTAGAGAGTAAATGCTAGATTTTTAAGGATATACGCCAATTTGTGGTTTTTAAGCAATATATGTTGCGCATAAGCCACAGTTTGAATTCTGCTCTTGTCTTTTGGCTGAGTTTTTTTACAACGAAGACAGTGTTTATGTAGGTAAAGTTAAAGCACTTTCTTAAGATTTGCGGTGCCTTAAATGCAACAAAAGAAAAGCCATGATTTTATCCAAGCCACAAATTTAGCTATTTCTATGCGTTTTGTTAGTTTGATGTGACGTGTAATAGGAGGCGATAAAACTTATAAAATTTAGACGCTAAATTCGACAAAAGTGGAAAGCACCATAAAACCAGGGTTGAACAATGTTAAAATCAAGACTTTGCGCCTACGAAAGGTGTTATCCACTTTACAGGTCTTAAATCACGCACGAAGTGCTTTTTCTAGAGTTCTTTTTGGCTGTTTTTAGCTTCTGTAATCAATTAATAATAGTGAGTAATATGGAATCCTTTGCTAAGGAGACGCTACCCATTTCGCTTGAAGAGGAAATGCGTCGCAGTTATTTAGACTATGCAATGAGTGTCATCGTTGGTCGTGCTTTACCGGATGTCCGAGATGGTCTAAAACCCGTTCACCGTCGAGTTTTATTCTCGATGCATGAACTGAATAACGATTGGAATAAAGCTTACAAAAAGTCAGCACGTATTGTTGGTGACGTTATCGGTAAATATCACCCTCATGGTGACCAAGCTGTATATGACACTATCGTACGCATGGCGCAAAATTTCTCTTTGCGCTATATGTTAGTTGATGGCCAGGGTAACTTTGGTTCGGTTGACGGCGATAGTGCGGCGGCAATGCGTTATACCGAAATTCGTTTAGCGAAAATTGCGCATGAGTTGTTAGCTGACCTTGAGCAAGAAACAGTGGATTTTGGTCCTAACTATGATGGTAGTGAGCAAGAACCTCTGATCTTACCAGCGCGTCTACCTAACTTATTAGTGAATGGTAGCTCTGGTATTGCTGTCGGTATGGCGACCAATATTCCACCGCATAACTTAAATGAGACCATTGATGGTTGTTTATATGCCTTGCGTAATCCGGAGTGTACGGTTGAGGAGCTGATTGAGCTTATCCCTGCACCAGACTTCCCAACTGGCGGGATTATTTACGGTATGCAAGGCGTGCGTGAGGGGTATCGCACGGGTCGTGGCCGTGTGATCATGCGTGCACGTACCCATTTTGAAGATCTCGATAAGGGCAGTCGCCAGGCGATTGTTGTGGACGAAATTCCGTATCAAGTGAATAAGAAAAACTTGATCGAAAAAATGGCCGACCTCGTCAATGATAAGCGTATTGAAGGTATCTCCACCATCCGTGATGAATCGGATAAGGACGGTATGCGCTTAGTAATTGAGTTGAAGCGTGGTGAAGTCCCAGAAGTCATTTTAAATAATCTGTTTAAGCATACGCAGTTACAAGAAACCTTTGGTATGAACTTAGTGGCGCTAGTTGATGGACAACCGCGCCTACTAAATCTTAAGCAAATGGTTGATTACTTCTTGCAACATCGCCGTGAAGTCGTTACGCGTCGTACCATTTTCCAATTGCGTAAGGCGCGTGACCGTGGTCATATTCTTGAAGGTTTAGCTGTTGCATTGGCGAATATTGATGAGTTTATTCGCATCATTAAAGAATCACCGACACCGCCTGTTGCACGTCAAGAATTAATGCAACGCTCTTGGGATTCTTCACTTGTACGTGAGATGTTGGTGCGTGCTGATGAAGGTAATATCTTGGGTGGTAGCGCTGCCTATCGTCCTGAGGGCTTGCCTGCACAATATGGCTTACAAAGCGATGGTCTCTATCGCCTAAGTGATATTCAGGCTCAAGAAATTCTGCAGATGCGCTTACAACGCTTAACTGGCCTAGAGCAAGATAAGGTTGTTAAAGAATACAAAGAAGTGATGGAAGAAATCGCGGACTTAATTGATATTCTTGCGCGTCCAGAACGTATTACGACGATTATCTCAGATGAGTTAACAGCGATTAAAACTGAGTTCGCCCTTAATGCCAAAGATGCACGTCGCTCGACCATCGAATTTAATGCTACTGAGCTAGATACTGAAGACTTAATTACACCGACCGATATGGTGGTGACCCTCTCCAATAGTGGCTATGTGAAGAGTCAGCCGCTTTCTGAGTACCGCTCGCAAAAGCGTGGCGGTCGCGGTAAGCAAGCGACAACCATGAAAGAAGATGATTGGATTGATACTTTATTTATCGCCAATACGCATGATTACATGCTGTGCTTCTCGAACCATGGCCGCGTGTATTGGCTCAAGGTCTGGGAAGTACCGCAAGGTACACGTAACTCACGTGGTCGCCCGATTGTTAACCTATTTAACTTGCAAGAGAACGAGCGTATTACCGTGATCTTGCCAGTCAAAGAATTTGTTGAAGACCGCTATGTCTTTATGGCAACCTCACAGGGAACCGTGAAGAAGACACCGCTATCAGATTTCTCGAATCCACGTAAGGCCGGCATTATTGCGGTGACCTTGGATGAAGATGACTTCTTAATTGGTGCAGACTTAACTGATGGTGAGTGCGACGTGATGTTGTTCTCTGATGCAGGTAAAGCCGTACGCTTCGATGAGTCAGATGTGCGCTCAATGGGTCGTAATGCACGTGGTGTTAAGGGTATGACGCTAGACGAAGGTCAAGCCGTTATCTCTATGTTAGTAGCGCGTGATGAGACTAAGAGTGTCTTGACGGGTACCGAGAATGGCTTTGGTAAGCGTACTGCCATCAGCGAGTACACCCGTTATAGTCGTGGTACTAAGGGTATGATTGCGATCCAAACAAGCGATCGTAACGGTAAAGTAGTCGCAGCGGTCTTGGTTGAGCCGAATGATGAAATCATGTTGATCACGACCGGTGGTGTGTTGGTACGCACTAAGGTAGATCAAGTACGTGAAATGGGACGTGCAACTCAAGGCGTAACCTTGATTAAGGTTGATGAAGGCACTGTTCTTTCAGGTATTCGTCGTGTAGTTGAATCTGATGCGGATGAGTCGGACGAAGAATTCGATGAAGACGATGATTCTACCTCTCAGGCTGACGATGTCGTTGACCCGGATGTAGACACGAGAGATGACGCTGCAGATCAACAATCTGACGATGAACAAGACGATGCAAATGAGGATGAGCTTTAATTCATAAGCCTCTCCAAGGGATGTATAAATATGGCAAAACAAGCTTTTTGGAATTTTTCTGCGGGCCCCTCAAAATTACCAACTGAGGTTTTACAGCAAGCAGCTGATGAAATGTTGGACTGGCATGGCAGTGGCATGTCAGTGATGGAAATGAGCCACCGAGGTCCTGAGTTTTCACAAATTTGTGATGAAGCTGAAGAGGACTTACGTCGTTTATTAAATATCTCTGATGAATATGCCGTGATGTTTATGCAAGGGGGTGCGACTGCGGAGAATGCAATCGTGCCACTCAACTTATTGCATAGTCGCCCAGCTCAACAAGCTGACTACCTCATTACGGGGGCGTGGTCCAAAAAGTCTTATCAAGAAGCGGCTCGTTATGGTCAAGTTAATCTGGTTGCCAGTAATCAAACTGAGCAGCTTATTGATGGCCAGAACTATCAGCCGGGTTGCTGGGTGCCTTCAGTGGATTCATGGCAAGTGAGCCCTGAATCTTCTTACTTACATATTTGTACGAATGAAACTATTGGTGGCGTGGAAATTGCGGAGTTGCCAACACCAGCCTCATTAGGTGCGCCTGATGTGCCGCTTGCATTAGATATGTCTTCGCACTTTCTGTCGCGTCCTTTTGATGTGACACAAGCTGGACTAATCTATGCGGGTGCACAGAAAAATGCCGGCCCAGCTGGAGTCACGATCGTGATCGTACGTCGTGAGTTGTTAGGTAAAGCGCTAACAATTTGCCCAAGCGCTTTTGACTATTTAAATGTCGCCAAAGACCGTTCGCGCTTTAATACGCCACCTAGTTATAGTATTTATATCTGTGGCTTAGTCTTTAAATGGTTGCTTAAACAGGGCGGTTTAGCGGCTATAGAACAGGCTAATATTGCGAAAGCACAGACCTTATATACTGCTTTAGATGAGAGCGGTTTATACCATAATGGAATCCAAACCGCTTATCGTTCAAGAATGAATGTTCCATTTATCTTACGAGATGAAAGTTTAAATAAGAAGTTCTTAGAGGGTGCAGAACAAGCGGGTTTAGTCGCACTGAAAGGACATAAATCGGTGGGTGGTATGCGTGCTTCTATTTATAATGCCATGCCAATTGAAGGGGTTCACGCCTTAGTGGCTTATTTAAAAGAGTTTGAGCGTTTGCATGGATAAGAGTTTGTTAGAAAGACTATTGCCTTTACGTAATCGTATTGATGCAATTGATGAGCAGATTTTGCAATTATTGAACCAACGTGCTCAAGCCGCTATTGAAGTCGGTGAAATTAAGCATGAGTTTGGTCAGCAAGATAGTATTTTAAAGCCTGAACGCGAAGCGCAGATTATTCGCCGCTTAGAAGAGTTGAATGCGAAGCAGACTTTTCCAGTCGAAGGTGTGCATGCCGTTTGGGCTGAAATCATTTCTGCTTGCCGTGGCTTAGAGCGTGGCTTAGTGGTGGCTTATTTAGGGCCTGAGGGTTCTTTTTCTGAACAAGCGGCGATGGAATTTTATGGCCATGCCGTACAGAAATTACCGTGCATCTCTTTTGATGAAGTGTTTCGTGCTGTTGAAGCAGGACGTGCTGATGTAGGTATGGTTCCAGTGGAAAACTCAACTGAAGGTACAGTGAACCGAACACAAGATCTTTTACTGACCAGTACCGTGAAAGTGCATGGAGAGCGTACGATACCGATTCGCCATGCGCTTTTGCATCAGAACGGTGATTTAAGTGGTGTAGATCTCGGTGGTCGCCGTATCATTAAAAAAAAAAAATGTCATCATTGGTTAAGTATTAACTATCCACAACTTGAGCGAGTGCCTGCAGCGAGCAATTCAGAAGCTGCGCGTCTAGCCTCTTTAGATCCAAGCGTGGCCGCCATCGCAGGTCTGCCAGCGGCTTTAGTGTATCGTTTATCCGTGGTAGCTGAGGGGATTCAAGATGATGCCAATAATAAGACACGTTTCTTAGCGATTGGTAAGATTGAAACGGCACGTAGTGGCAAAGACCAGACCAGCTTAATTTTTGCCGTGCCGAATCGTGCCGGTGCTGTTCTGGATATGATTACACCCTTTGCCCGTCATGGCGTATCAATGACTCGCTTTGAGTCGCGTCCCGCACGCACTGGGCAATGGGAATATTATTTCTATGTTGATATCTTAGGTCATATTGAGGATGAAGCTGTTACTTTAGCCCTTAAAGAACTTGAAGATCAGTCCTCTTTTTTCAAAATTCTGGGTTCATACCCAATGCAGTAGGTGTATAACATGTCAATAACAAAACAATATGCAGTGTCACCTGCAGTCCAAGCAATGTCAGCCTATCAGGCGGGTAAGCCGATTGAGGATTTAGCACGCGAGTTTGAATTAGATCCAGCTGATATTATTAAGTTGGCATCGAATGAGAATCCCTTAGGTTATAGCAATAAGGTCCAAGAGGCTTTACAAGACTTATTAGTAAGCCAAGAGCGTCAAGCTTTGGGTCGCTATCCTGATGCCAATGGCTTTGCGTTAAAGCAGGCCTTAAGTGAGCATTATGGGGTACCAAGTAATTGGATTACCTTGGGTAATGGATCGAATGATTTGTTAGAGTTAGTCAGTCTTGCCTTACTGAATGAACATAGCTCGTGCGTGTACTCGCAATATGCTTTCGTTGTTTATCGTTTGGCAACACAAGCACGTGGTGCACGTCATATTCAAGTGCCAGCGAAAGACTTCGGCCATGATTTGGAAGCGATGTTGGGTGCGATTGAAGAAGATACTCGTTTAGTGTTTATTGCTAACCCTAATAATCCTACGGGTACGTTCCATGCAGGCTCAGTTATTGAGGATTTTGTTGCTCGTGTTTTTGAGAAGCACGGCTTGAATGTCACCGTGGTACTTGATGAAGCGTATAACGAATATTTAGATCCTGAGTTGCGCTTTAATAGTGCTGAACTAGTCAATAAATACCCTAATCTAGTGGTTCTAAGAACGTTCTCAAAAGCCTATGGTTTAGCGGCGATTCGTGTTGGTTTTGCGATTGCACGTCCAGCCTTAACGGATTTCTTTAATCGTGTACGTCAACCGTTTAATGTGAATAGTTTTGCGCAAGTGGCAGCACAAGCAGCCCTACAAGATACGGAATTTTTGCAGCGCACGTATGAGTTGAATACGCAAGGTAAACAGAAGTTGAGCGAAGCATTTGATCGCTTAGGACTCAGCTATGTGCCTAGCTACGGTAACTTTATTTTGGTGAAAGTTCCTGATGCCTTAGTGGTCAATCAAGAGCTCTTGCGCAAAGGCGTAATTGTACGTCCCGTAGTGGGCGATGGTTTGCCTGATCATCTGCGTGTGTCAATTGGTTTGCCGCATGAGAATCAGCGCTTTATTGAAGCATTGACCGAGGTATTGGAGCAGTGAGTCCTATCGCTCAATCGACTTCTTTGCACATTCCCGTCCTTGGCATTATCGGTGTTGGCTTGATTGGCGGATCATTTTCTTTGATTTTAAAGAATAAAAGAAAAGTCTCTAAGGTTTTAGGAGCGGGGCGTGATCAACAAAGTCTTGAAAAAGCTCGTGAGTTCGGTTTAATCGACGAGATTGTTGATATCGAATACATGGCTCAAACGGCTGATGTCATTGTCATCGCTACGCCAGTACAAGCTTTGGCTAAGATACTCGAGCGTCTAGCACCGCATCTGCGTGAGAAGACGATTTTGACGGACGTCGGTAGTACGAAGACCGAAGT
>CAYFVY010000041.1:12556-15238 GCA_964346715.1 uncultured Pelistega sp.
GAAAATCATGATGAAATTTTTGCAGCGGTAAGTCATTTCCCTCATTTTCTTGCTTCTTGCTATATGTCTTTTATGAATAGCACGAGTACGGGACGTCAGGCTCTGACGATGGCGGGCACAGGTTTTCGTGACTTTACACGAATTGCAGCAGGCTCACCAGAAATGTGGCGCGATATTTTTATGAGTAATCGTGTGGCCATGCTAAATCAGTTAGAAGGTTTTCAACAAGAGTTAGATCGTTTAACCGATTATTTAGCGCAGGGCGATGAGCAACAAGTGTATGAATGGTTAAAAGAGGCGGCGACAGCACGCCGTAATTGGAAGGAGAACGATTAAATGACGCTGGAGTTTTTAGATCTTGCCCAAAGCCATCAAGCCCAAGGTGAAATTGTATTGCCTGGCTCCAAGAGCATTTCAAATCGTGTTTTGCTCTTAGCGGCTTTAGCCCAAGGTTCATGCTTGATTACGGGTTTGCTGGACTCAGATGATACGCGTGTCATGCTCGATGGCCTACAAACACTAGGTGTGAAAATAGACCGTGTTGCTGAGGACTCTGTACGCATTCATGGCATCGCCGCCAGTGCTCAGACAGGCTTTCCGGTTACGCAAGCAGAGATTTTCTTAGGCAATGCAGGGACGGCTTTTCGTCCTCTGACAGCTGCTTTATCAGTCGTTGATGGTGATTATCGTCTTCATGGGGTGCCGCGTATGCATGAGCGCCCAATTGGTGACTTGGTCAGTGCTTTAAGCAGCTTTGGATGTCAAATTGAGTATGAGCAGAACCCTGGTTATCCACCATTGCGTATTGCTTCCCCAAAACTTGAGGTGCGCGACGCGATATCAATTGATGGTTCGGTTTCTAGTCAGTTTTTAACGGCTCTTTTATTAGTGTCGCCACTGATTGCTGCTAAGACAGGGGAGAGCGTTAAGATTCAGGTGCAAGGTGAGCTGATTTCTAAGCCCTATATTGCCATTACCCTAAATTTAATGGCGCGTTTTGGTGTGCAGGTTCAACATGAAAATTGGCAGCACTTTACCGTAGCGGCTGATGCACGTTATCAAAGCCCAGAACAGTTTGAGATTGAAGGCGATGCGTCTTCGGCTTCTTATTTTATGGCCTTAGGCTTAATTGGCCAGGGCCCTGTGCGTATCATGGGTGTCGGTAAGCAGAGTATCCAAGGTGATATTCAGTTCGCCGAGGTGTTACGGGATATGGGTGCGCAGATTGAGATGGGTGATAATTATGTTGAAGTGAGCGGCGCTCCTTTGTCAGAGCGCCCATTGAAAGCCTTTGACCGAGACTTTAACTTAATTCCAGATGCGGCTATGACAGCAGCTGTCTTGGCCTTATATGCTGATGGTCCGTGTATTTTGCGTAATATTGCCAGTTGGCGCGTCAAAGAAACGGATCGTATCGCCGCTATGCATGCAGAATTAGAGAAACTTGGTGCACAAGTGAGTTCCGGTCCAGATTGGATTCAAGTTGAACCCCCAAAGCAGTGGCAGACTGCGGCCATTGATACTTATGATGATCACCGTATGGCGATGTGTTTTTCCTTGGCGACTTTCGGACCTGTAGGTGTACGTATTATGGACCCTAACTGTGTCGCTAAAACTTTCCCACGCTATTTCAGTGTTTATCAAGGTTTAGTCAAATGAACATTATCACGATTGATGGGCCAAGTGCTTCGGGCAAAGGAACCGTTAGTGCAAAAGTAGCTCAAACCCTAGGTTGGGATACCTTAGATTCTGGTGCGCTTTACCGTCTCAGCGCGTATGCCGCTATGCAAGAGAATCTTGCTGAAACTGATGCGCAAGCAATTGCGGATTTAGCCCTTAAAATGCAAATTGTCTTTAAAGACTTGCATATTTATTTAAATGGTCAGGATGTCACGGACGCAATTCGCCAAGAGGCAGTGGGTAAGTTAGCCTCTAAAGTCGCTACCTACCCAGCCTTGCGTCAAGCCTTATTGCAGCGCCAACGTCAATTTGCCCAAGAACCAGGATTGGTGGCGGACGGACGTGATATGGGTACAGTTATTTTCCCACAAGCTCCCTTGAAAATATTTTTGGTAGCGGACGTGAATGAGCGTGCCCAACGACGCTATAAGCAATTGCAAAATATGGGTGTTGCTTGTGAATTTGAACCGATTTTGGCCGACTTGCAAGCTCGTGATAAGCAAGATATTGAGCGTCCAGTAGCACCCTTAAAGCCTGCTGATGATGCGCATATTATCGACTCCAGCCACTTGAGCGCAGAGCAAACCAGCCAGAAAGTGCTCGAGTTATGGCGTGAACATATACAGAAAAGCTAAATAACACCTTATTTTTCAGGCAATTGCTCATAGGGTGTTGCTAAATCGTGCGTAGATTGTCTTTATTATGCGAAAACCTTGGCTAAGCGCTTGATAGTCAAGGTTTTTTTCGTTAAAATCTTTTATTCCCTTGGTTTAAGGGGATTGGCTCTTCATCGTTGTATAGACGATTCTATAACAACTGAAGATAATTTAACTCCACTGGATAGAGAGTCTTTACGACTCATATTTGGTGTGCTTTTACCGGCTAAATAGCCGTTTGGATATTTCTTAATGTCAACATTAACTTTACAAGACGCCATTGGTGGCGAAAGCTTTGCAGACCTTTTTGCAGATAGCGTTAAAAACCAAGATATGAAATCAGGTG
>CAYFVY010000042.1:0-14998 GCA_964346715.1 uncultured Pelistega sp.
CTCGACTATAAAGCGCGTAAACCGCTAGCCATGTATTTGCACCATCTTGAAGAGAATGTGGTGCGTGATGTAGTGGAAAGTTGTAAGGCTTTACAAGCCTATCAAGGGGCGGTAGCGGCTGAGCGTGCTGGTCTTAAAGTAAGACTGGAGAACTTGGCTGAGTCAATCTGGCGTGAAATTGTGAGCCATATCTTACGCTTATTGGATGAATATTTTGCAGTAGCTGAAAGTGGCGCAGATGCTAGTGGTAGTGCAAGCGAGGGTTCAAGCGCTCAAGCTTTGGCAACTTTACAGCAAGGCCTAGTCGCTGCGATGGCGCAAGAGTATCAGACTCAGTTGGAACAGGTGTTAAGTAAACAGTATATTTTACCGAATGAGTTGGTGACTGCTGAAGAGTTTAAAGCCCCACAAATTGAGCAATACTTTAGTGGGCAAAAAGCTTTACGCGCGGATGAGTTTGAGAAGATTTATCTCAGCTTAGAGAGCTTAAGCGCTAAGCAGATTAAAGAAAACTTGCAGCAGGTGGAGAAGGTTATTGATGCGGAATTGGCGCAAACCCAGCTTGCTGTTGAGCAGCTTCAGGTCCAACTGCAGGAGCAGATAGATAAGCTAGCTGAGGTCTAGCGCCAGAGCGAGACCAAGCTATTTATCAGGTACAATACCAGATATCCATAATCTTTAATGAATCAGTAACTTAGAGACTGTTTTATCTAAGTATCCACTGGTTCATTATTTTTTGAGTTGTAGAGAGAACACAATGATTGTAAAAGCACTTCGTAATGGCTTAGGTTGTATTATTGCTGGCGTAGAGCAGATGACGCGTCCAGCCAAAAAACAGCGTAGCGCCGAAGCACAAGCTGAAGTTAACGTCGCAGCAAGCAAATTAGCGTTATATCAATTTCATGCCTGCCCATTCTGTATTAAAGTACGTCGTACCTTGCATATACTGAATGTACCTGTTGCTCTGATTGATGCGAAAGACCCAGCAAATGAGAAAGTCTTAATCGAACAAGGTGGCAAGCGTCAAGTGCCGTGCCTTCGTATTACGGATGGCTCAGGTCAAGTGACTTGGATGTATGAATCTAAGCAAATTATTGATTATTTAAATAATCGATTTGGCAACATATAATATAAAAATACAGAAGGCATGCTACATTGGCATGCCTTCTGTGTTTTTAGTTGAGCGCTTGAATTTCTCGGACTGTTTAAATTAAGTCTTAAGTTGAAATTCGAACTCAAACTTATTCATAATCCACACGCCATGTCTTTACTGCTTGCTCTGCTAACCACATTTGATAGTGGTTTACAGAAGCAAGATTCCAATCCTCGTATTCGGCTACTTTTTGGGCTAATTTATAGGGTGATTCGGCATAGTTTTGTTTTTTAGTTTCAAAATCAGCGCGCTTTAACTTATCTTCGCTTAGTAAAACCACATTGCCTAATCTGTCCTGAATATCATTGACTCCTTCGCCGAAGTAAGTCTGCCATTCTTCTGTCGCTTGATATGGGCAGACATGTTCTAAAATACATTGATTATAGTCACATGACTGACCTAGGTAATTCTCGATGTTCGCTAAAAGGAAGCGTACTTTCTTTGAAGACTGACGAGTTGGTAAGGAGAATAGGGCAAACTGATTAATAAAATCGGCGTCTCTAGTGTAAAGCTTACGGAAATCCTCATGATTTTTAATATGACTGGCTCTTGTAAGTGTACCGTTATAGATAGCCATGGCAATTCGATTATTAATGTGCTCTTGAATATTGGGCGAGCCTTTGCCGACAATATTGTAGCGAATCGATAGAATATATAAATACTTTGTTAAGAGTAAGAATTCATCAGAAGTAAATTTAAAATAGGCCGCCATCAAGATGCTGAATGGTTGCTTGATACCAAATAACTTAAAGCCTTCAAGGTAGTTCTGTAATTCTTTATGTGACTCACCGTTAAACTTCTCGTGCCAAAAATCATCGTATGGATTGAGTAGGGCACCATACACGGCGGCATAGGCAGTTAATGATTTTAAATACTGACGTGCAGCAGCTGGGTTGTTAATTAAATTTCTAACTGATTTGAATAGACTTTTTTTAGTGCTGAGTGGCGCTTGTACATTGTGGTGGTAACGGACAAATTCGGTGAAATCAATTTCGCCGAGCTCTTGAATAATTTCACCCCATTGGATATCTAGTTCATCAAGTTCTTCATCAGGTACATCATCATTCTGTGTAATCACAGAAAAAATATAGTTCTTAATTAAGTCAGGAGTAGATAACTGAACACCCCGCGCATTCAGAGTTTCAAAAACTTTATAAGCATTCAAATCGTCTTGAACAACGATCTTGGTAAACATAATGCCTTGGCTAATTTGTGCAATCTTAGCCGCCACTTTGCTACCTGAGTTGAAAGACATCTTGTCATAAAAGAATTCAAAGCACTTTTGCAAAAGCTTATTGGTGCTAGTGCTCTTACGACGAACTGGTACATCAAGGTCTGCACTAATAGCTTTGAAATAGCGATCGTTATTACGATTAAGATGAAGTTTATTTTCAGTGCGTAAAGTTACAGTGTCTTTATTGCCAATAAAACTACGACGTAATTCTTCCAGTCGTTCGCTGTTGTGCTCCGACTCATTCCCTGAGTCGATAAAATTTTGGATACGCTTAAGAGCAGCGAGTACTAAGAGACTTAGGGTAACTAAGCGTTGCTGTCCATCAATAATATCAAATTGATTCTGTCCCTTACGTTGAAGCACTATATAACCAATATAGTGATATTTCTCTTCTTCTAGAGTTTCAATATCCGACCACAGGTCTTCCCATTGCTCAATTTGCCAAGCGTAATCACGCTGAAATCGTGGCACACTATAACGGACACCATTAGAGAGCAGTTCTTGAAATGAACAATTGCTGGGTTCCATCATCATGAAATCACTCATTGATATTCCTTTTAATCGGCCAGGCTTTTTGGTATATAAGTGTGGAAGTATTTATTTACGCTACTATTACGTATTTTGTATTCATGTTGCGTTTAGTGTTTATTTATAAACTTATAAAGATAACTAGACGTATTAGAATTTTCAGCCCTATTGTACCTTAAGTTCTGGGTGCCTCCTAGTAAGAGTGGTGAACTTAAGGTAGTCTAATCACTCCACCCCTAACTTACCCGCCGAGCGATTTAAGAACATCAAGCCAGTGAATACGGCCGCCATGCCGACTAGGCCAATAAGTACTGTGGTGGTGCTAAAGTTGGCAATAATATAGCCACTAATTAGCGGGATTAGGCAGATACCGAATTGGAAACAAGCATTAAAAATTGCCGTTGGTTTAGCGCGTTCATGAATGGGATATTGGTCTGAGAACCATGTACTTAAGAGTGGGAAGGCAAAGCTATAACCAAGACCAAAGATACCGCCCGCCAAGATCACGCTAAGGCTACTCGGGAAGAATAAGAACAGATTGCCTAGGGTCATGCAAGCAAAACCAAATCCTACGCCCGTTGCGATCGGATATCGAATAATGTGCTTCACGAGAAATAGACGCGATAAGAATAAAGCTCCCGTCGCTGGCATAAAGTAATAAATCATGGGGATATGATTTTTACTGAGGTAAAGTGCTAAGAAGGAAGCGATAAAGCCCCATAAGAAGCCAACCACAATTACTCCAGACATAGGGAGGTAATTGCTTTTCTTCTTAAATACATCCAAATAAGATGTCTGACTATCCGAGTGAGTTTCCATGGCAGCTGCTGGATCGTCATGTCGAGCAATCCATACTAGGAGTAATAAACCTAAGAGTAATGGAATACCTAGTGTTAAAAATAACCCCTCGCTGCCGATCTTGTCATAGTACAGCTCCATGATAGTCGGGCCGATAATGTTCGGTAAGGGGAGCATACTGGCATAGATGCCGAAGTAGTAGGGGACGTTAGGACCTTGTAAAAGGCTACGTGTAAACAGCATGGCTGATGAGAAAAAGAGCCCGAAACCTAAACCTAAAGTGCCACGTAAAAATGTAAGAAGATAAGGCTGTTCTACACCTGCTTGCATGGCTAAAAAGCAGCAAGAGCAAATAAGCAATCCAGTAATTGCAATCTTAATCGCC
Organism: uncultured Pelistega sp.; assembly: GCA_964346715.1. Classification (GTDB taxonomy): domain Bacteria; phylum Pseudomonadota; class Gammaproteobacteria; order Burkholderiales; family Burkholderiaceae_B; genus Taylorella. The sequence goes on from CAYFVY010000042.1 coordinate 4,099, forward strand.
CGGAAATTTTGCATTAAGCGGCCAACCACAAGGGTGCCGATAATAGTTGGGACAAAAGGCGAAGACAGGACAAAGCCGATTTTCTCTGTTGAATAGTTGAGGCTATGTAAAACCACGGCTAGATAGGCCAAGGTCGACATGGTCAGAAACGCCAAGAACGTGGCTATGCAAAAGAGAATGTAATGAGAACGCGCCCGCGCACTGACAAAAGATTCCACAACTGACTACTCAATAAGGTGATACGTCTCTTCGATTCTATACAGATATGTAACGATTAGATATCCATATAAAGCGAAGCCCTCGTTCAGCTATATGGAAGATGAGCTGACGACAAGCTGACGCTGTTTTAAAAACAATAGAGTAATTGGAGGAGGGAGCAGCCTGGCGAATGCGTCAGGCGGCTTTTTTTATGAAAAAGAAGCTTTGCGTTTTTCGGTAAATGCCGAAATGCCTTCTTGTACATCGCTCTCACTGGCACAATCAACGATAAAGTTACGCTCTAGGCTTAAGTGCTCGTCTAAGCTGCGTTGTGTAAACGTGTGATCGAGTAAATGCTTAACTCTCGCCATGGCTTTGAGTGGACCACTCTGTATGATCTTGATTAGGGCTTGTGCTTGTGTCATCAACTCAGCGTCAGGGTATACCTCATCAACAATGCCTAATTGAAGACACTTTTGTGCATCCAGGGCAGTGTTGCTAAGAAATAATTGCTTAGCGCGAACTGCACCTACACGATTAGCCAATAGATAAGAGCTACCGGCATCGGGTGAGAGTCCAATGGCGGTATAACCACAGCGTAATTTTACGGATTCAGCTGCTAGGACAAAATCAGCAATCAGTGCCAAGCCAATGCCAGCGCCACCGACTGCTCCATTCAGCACAGACACAATAGGAATACCAGACGAAGCAAGTTTCGAGAGGGTCACATTCAAGGGGTCAACGAGGGAAATCACATAGGCCGGTAAGTCTTCACGCTCTTGGATAAAAGCACGAATATCACCGCCTAAGCAGAAACTTTTTCCCGCAGCAGTCAGGACGATAACTCTGACAGATGGTGTATTTAAAATTTCATCCACGGCATCGGCAAATAAGGTGACCATCTCAAGATTCAGCGCATTACCTTGATCGGCTCTATTGAAGGTAATGGTGGCAATCCCGGCGTCAATATGATGAAGAAGCGCTTTGTCTTCGCTCGGCTGATTAGTAAGGTCTACGGTATTCATTGGATCTCCAGAAAACGCATGGTTATAACGTATTATTGAATGGTTTGTTTGCGATAAGCACCTGGTGCGCTGCCTGTCCAGAGTTTAAAAGCCCGATTAAATGCCGCTGGGTCTTCAAATCCTAGATGAGTGCCAATCGTGGCAATAGGCGTATCAGTTTTATTTAATAAATCGATGGCGATATCGCGCCTGAGTTTGTCTTTGGTTTTTTGAAACGTCGTACTCTCTGAGGCCAGACGTCTTGCCAGGGTACGTGGTGAGATATGTTGAACCAAGGCAACATCATCAATAGTTAAATTCTTATGTAAACGGTCTTGTAAATAATGACGTAATTGGTGGGTATAAGGCCGATCATTCGGCGAAAAATAGAACCAGTTAAGCGGTGCATTACGGATAAACTCATTGAGTACTGACTGATCTTTACGAATCGGCTCACGCAAATAGATTGGATCCATATACAGTGCTGTTTCGTCTTGATTAAATACAATGGGACCCGGATAGAGCTGCTCATATTCAGAGGCATGAGCAGGTTGGGCAAAGGGAAATGAGATCGACTCGAAGGGAATCTTGCGATCGATAAGCCAAGACGATACACCTTGAACCAGCATAAGCAATAGCTCAAGCGTCCATATACGTGTTGGACCTAAATTATACTTTTCTTCAATCTCAATCTTAATTAGGCCGTTAGGGCAGGTGCTCACTGTATAGGCAACATCGTCATTAACTAAGCGGAAAAAATTACAAAAACGATTCAGTGCGACACCTAGATCTGGCGCATCGAGCATAATCATGCACATATACTTTAGTGTCCCATTACGCAATGGACGAGAAAAGAGACCAGGAGTTTCATCGTTAAGTTCGATGGCCAAAATACGATAGAGTTGGGCAAATTTACTCATGGTTATGCGAGTGCCTTCAAGCTCTAAAAGTGCGGGTGAAAGCCCGATTCTTGTCAGCCATTTTTCATGATCAGCAGCGTCCTCAACGCCCTGCGCATGCTTAGAGGCGCCTGTAAGCAAGGCATTCACAAATCGTGCTGAAATGGTTTGGACTTCCATAGACAATCACCTTAAGGTATGCAGTTTCTACATATCGATCAACCAATGGGTCGTTGGCAGTTAATAGCATACACGACAATGTGAAAGCTCCATTTTCTTGTCTAAATACCTAGGGTAAACACATAGAGAGCTGATATGGTGGCAGCTTTTGCATAGTTTTAGTCTTTTTCTGCCATTTGAAAATATAAATTACTGTCCTAGAATGAATCACATAAACACACTCGATAACAAATAAATCGAGACAAAATTTAATAGCGCCGTACTCATAAAAATATAACGGTGCCGTGAGGAGACATTGTGAAGCAAGCTGTTATCGAGCCATTGCTAACGCTTAGCAATCTTACGCTCGCGTTTGGTGGTGTAAAAGCCTTAACCGATGTGGGTTTTAAAGTAGCACCGAATACCATTACGACGGTGATTGGTCCTAATGGTGCGGGTAAAACTTCCTTATTTAATACGATTTCTGGGTTTTATAAACCGCAGGCGGGTGAAATCTTCTTTGAGGGGAAGAATATCACTACGACTCCTGCACCAGAGCGTGCGCGTATGGGTTTAGCACGCAGCTTTCAGAATATTGCCTTATTCCGCGGCATGACCGTATTAGACAATATTAAATTAGGTCGCCATGCGCATTTACGCACCAATGTCTTGGATTCTCTGTTCTATATGGGTCGTGCCAAGCGTGAAGAATTAGAGCTGCGTCGTGAAGTTGAAGAGCGCATTATTGATTTTCTGGAAATCGATCATATTCGCCATCATCCCGTTTCTGCCTTGTCCTACGGTTTACAAAAGCGTGTGGAAATGGCGCGAGCCTTAGCCATACAACCGAAGATTTTGATGTTGGATGAACCCGTTGCCGGTATGAACCGTGAAGAGACCGAAGATATGGCGCGCTTTATTCTCGATGTGCGTCAAGAATGGGGAATTACGGTCTTAATGGTTGAGCATGATATGGGCATGGTGATGGATCTGTCTGACCATGTGGTGGTACTGAATTTCGGTCAAGTGATTGCGGATGGTACACCTGACGAAGTACAACAAAACCCTGAAGTCATTCGTGCCTATCTGGGCTCGGGCGATGTGTCTGACTTGCGTCAGCGCTTACTCCAACCCGTCACACAGTAGGTGGAAGCATGGATTTTGATTGGTTATTTTTCGCAGAGATTAGTTTAGCTGGGCTTGGTACTGGTGGGCTTTATGCACTAACCGCCTTAGCCTTTGTGATTATTTTCAAGAGTACTGGGGTCGTAAATCTGGCGATTGGCGAGATGCTAATGGTCGGAGCTTATCTCGTCTATGGCCTAGCGACAGGTTTTGGTTTACCGATTTGGTTGGCCATCCTGATTGGCGTACTGGCGAGTGGCTTGGCGGGTGGCATTATTGAACGCATGGCGATTCGACCGATGGTGGGGGAGTCACCTATCTCAACCTTTATGATTACCGTGGGTTTGGCCTCGGTACTGGTCGGTGCAGTTGAGTTGATTTGGACCGCTGATCAGCGCCGTATGCCAGCGATTATGCCTGATAAAGCCATCTTTATCGGTGAGGCGTTTGTCTCGTCCAAAGTATTCTATGGCTTTTTCGTCACTCTTATCCTCATTACTTTAGTGTTGCTTGTGTTTAGATTCTGGCGCGGTGGCGTGGCTTTACGGGCGACGGCTTTTGACCAGGGAGCCGCATACTCCATGGGCATTAATGTGCCACGTGTCTTCTCGCTGTCTTGGGTGGTAGGCTCTATGATTGCCGCCATGGCTGGAGTACTTGTCGGCGCTATTGGTGGCCTATCCCCATCGATGGGTATCTTCGGTCTGTCCGTATTAGTGGTGGTGATTGCTGGGGGGCTGGATAGTGTGCTTGGGGCACTGGTTGCGGGTATTGCTATCGGACTTATCGAGTCCTGGGCCAGTGGGTTTTTAGGAGGTGAGTACAAGATTGTTGTCACTTTCTTGATACTAATAATTGTACTAATGATCAGACCTTATGGCCTGTTTGGTACTCGTCAGATCGAGAGGTTGTAATGCGCATAGGAACGGCAAAGTTTAGTTATAGTCACGACGAGGCATTATTTGATAGTCGTACACAATATGCCTGGTTATTGATTTTGGCGTGTAGTTTAATCGCATTTCCCTTTATGGCGAGTGAATATTGGCTATATCTCGCCTGCTTAGTAGCGATCAATATTGTGAGTGCAACGGGCTTAAATATTCTCACGGGTTACACTGGCTTAGTCAGCCTAGGTCAGGCTGCGTTTATGGGTATCGGTGCTTACACAGTTGCCTATATGGATAACCATTTTGGTGCGCCAATTATCATTAACCTGTTGCTAGCAGGTGGTGTCACGATGTTGGGTGGTGTCGTGGTGGGCATTCCTTCTTTAAGGGTAAAAGGCCTATACCTCGCTATTGCAACCATTGCTTCGTCCATGATTTTGCACTTTATTTTTGCCAACTGGAGCTCGGTAACAGGTGGTACGGCAGGTCTTACGATCAAACCAGCGACGATATTCGGTTTTTCTCTGGATACCTCCTTCCGTTTTTATTGGATGGTGATACCCGTGATGGTACTGATGCTATTAGGTTCAGCGAACTTGTTCCGTACACGTATCGGTAGAGCATTTATTGCGATTCGTGACCGTGATATTTCTGCTGAAGTCCTTGGGATTCCCTTGCTACGTTATAAGCTTTTATCCTTCGGCTTGTCGTCGTTCTATGCAGGTGTAGCAGGTGGTTTATGGGCGTATTTCTTCCGTATCGTTACCCCTGAGAGCTTTCCATTAAGTATGTCGATTTTCTTTTTAACGGCGATTATTGTTGGTGGTATGGGCTCGATCTTAGGTAGTATTCTGGGCGCTATCTTTGTCACCATGATCCCTGAGGCGCTCAAGCTTATTGTTGGTTGGTTACCTATCTCGGCTGATGCGACATTGATCTTATCACCTGTACGCACCATTGTATTCGGTTTATTAATTATCGGTTTTTTAATTTTAGAGCCGCTGGGTCTTCAGGAAATCTGGCGACGTATACGGCGTTTTTTTCACTTATGGCCATTTAAATCATAAAACGTTATAACACCAGGAGACATCATGAAAATTAAAACTATGAAAAACTGGCTTGCGGGTACAGTTGTTGCCAGCCTATTAGGAGTGGCAGGTATCGCTCAAGCGAACGATAAAGAAATTGTAATCGGCGGCTCTATCCCGATGAGTGGCGTATTCTCCTTCGCGGGTATCGGTATTCATGCGGGGATTCAAGATTACGTCAAAATTATTAATGACGCAGGTGGGGTCGAGGGGCATACATTGCGCTATGTGCCTGAGGACAGTGGCTATAAAGTCGATGTCTCAGTGGCGGCCTTTAAGAAAATCACTAGCCAAAATAAAGTCAATTTTTATTATGGTGACTCGACGGGTTTCAGTAAAACCATTAACCCTGAGCTCAACCGTATGAACTCGATCTTAATGTCGGGCGCCTCATTTGCGACAGAACTTAATGACCCCGAAAAATATCCACACCAATTTATAGCGGGCCCAGACTATACCGAGATGTTTAGTATTTTGCTGCGCTACATTGCTCAGGAAAAACCAGGCGCTAAGGTAGCCTTTGTGTATTCCGATACGGAGTTCGGCCGTGATCCGATTGAAACCAGCCGCAAAGTTGCCCAGGAACTCGGCTTAACAGTGGCTCTTGAGCTAATGACACCACCAGGTAGCGTAGATGTATCTACTGAAACCGCCAAAATGCGCCGTGCTAAACCTGATTACACGATCTTCCATGGCTATATCTTAGCGCCAATTCCAGAGTTTATTGACCAAGCTCGTAAGATGGGTCTAGAGACCAAATTTATGGGTACTTTCTGGACTATGGATAACTCAACTGTGATGCAGATGGGTGAGTTAGGTGATGGCTTTATGGGTGTGATGCCATACCGTTATTACTATGATGAGTCTGCTCCTGCACCAATGCTTGAGAAAATCCGTGAAATGCGTCCTGAATACCAGAACGTGCCGTATATCCAAGGTTTCTTATCAGCCATGCTATATACCGAATCAGCACGCCGTGTCTTAGCGGAAGGTAAGGAATTAACTGCGGACAATATGAAAGCCGCACTGAATACGATTAAGGATTTTGATACAGGTGGTCTGATTGGCGTACCAATCACGATTAGCGGTAACTCAATTCCAGTGGGTCGTATTTATCAGGCAGACGTTAGCAAAAAGCAAATGATTCCTGTCTCTGACTGGATTGTTTTGGAGTAAAGCCATGCAAACGACAGCTTCCGTATTGGAATTAAATAATATTGAAGTCTTTTACAACAAGAGTATTCAGGCTCTACGTGGGCTGTCGTTGCGCGTTGAGCAAGGCCAAATCGTGGCTTTGCTTGGATCCAACGGGGCAGGTAAGAGCACTACCCTGAAAGCTATATCCGCCTTGTTGGAGCTCGAAGATGGGGAGTTAACTGAAGGTCGTATCAGCTTTGATGGGAAACCGATCTCGCAAAAGCGACCGCATGACTTAGTACGCTCAGGTCTATTCCACGTGATGGAAGGTCGTCGTGTGTTTGAAGACCTGACCGTCGAAGAAAATCTCGTTGCTGCCACGTATGCTCTAAATGGTCGCCAAGGCGTAAAACCAAACTTTGACTTGGTGTATGAGTACTTCCCAAGACTATACGAACGTCGTAATGGCTTGGCGGGATACTTGTCGGGTGGTGAGCAGCAGATGCTAGCGATTGGTAGAGCCTTAATTGCTAAGCCTAAGTTGATTCTATTAGATGAGCCTTCTCTGGGTTTAGCGCCTTTACTGGTAGAGAATATCTTTCAGATTATCGCCAGGATTAATGCCGAGCAGGGCGTTTCTATGCTGCTGGTCGAGCAGAATGCCTCGATCGCTTTGGCCATCTCACACTATGGCTACATTATGGAGATGGGCAAGATAGTAACCGATGGGTCCGCAGAGTTTTTAGCGAATGACCCTGATGTTCGTGAGTTCTATTTAGGTGTTGGTGGTGGGGGCGAAGCGAGGAGCTTCAAGAATATCAAACATTACAAACGACGTAAACGCTGGTTGTCATAATTATGAGTCATCATTTAATTTCAGAATTAACCCTGCCGCAGATGTTGCGTCAGCGTGCGCAACAAGAACCGAATAAGGTCGCCTTACACCAGAAGGATTATGGAATATGGCAGCCGCTCACTTGGGGCGATTATTACCAACGCGCCGCGTGGTTTGGTTTAGGCTTGAAATCACTTGGTCTGTCTGATGCAGGTCATGTAGGGATTATTTCGGAGAACCGTTCGGAATGGGTGTTAGCTCAATTAGGCTGTGGCCTAGTCGGTGCCATCACCGTGGGCGTGTACCCAACCAGTCCCGCCTATGAAGTCTCTTACATCTTGGCGCATTCGGACTCTGAAATTGTGGTCTGCGAAGATCAGGAACAAGCTGATAAAGTGGCTGAGTCGCTGCATGAATTGCCACACCTTAAACGTGTCATTATCATTGAGCCAGATGGTTTTCGTAATACCGATGAACGCATTGCAGCTATGGCGGTGCTGTATAAGGATGTAGAGCAAGCAGGCAAAAACTATGAGAAGAGTCATACAGACTTAGTCGATAGCGTTTTAGCTAAGCAGACTATGCAAGACATTGGCTTGATGATTTATACCTCAGGCTCAACAGGTAAGCCTAAGGGAGCAATGATCAGCTATGCCAATATTCATGGGGTAGCACCAGGCATTATTGAACGCTTAAATTTGCAGCCCGATTCAAGCCATCTCTCATATCTGCCATTGTGTCACGTTGCTGAGCAGATGCTGACCACGTTTGTCCCGATCTATCTGGGTTCGGTTGTGAATTTTGGTGAGTCAATCCGTACCGTACAAGAAGACTTACGTGAGTTGGCCCCAACCTTATTCTTGGGTGTGCCACGTATTTGGGAGAAATTGCACTCATCGATCGCGATTAAAATCACGGAAACAGGACGCTTTCGTCGCTGGTTATTTGATAAGGCAATTGAGGCCTGCGAGCCCTTTAGATATAAGCAAAAAAGTCAGCGTAGTCTGAAAGAAAACCTGGTCTATGGTTTCTGGTACTGGATTATTTTACGCGCCTTACAGAATTTTATTGGTTTACGCAATTGCCGAGTTGCCTTAACCGGTGCGGCTCCTGTGCCACCAACCGTGGTGAAATTTTTCCGTACTATCGGTGTGCCAATTGTGGAAGTGTATGGTCTGACAGAATCTACCGGTATGGTAACTGGACAACCATTGGATGATCCGCATCCTACCTCGGTCGGTACAGTGACGTATGGTACGGAGTATAAATTAGCTCCTGAGACGAGTGAGTTGCTCTTGCGTGGACCGATGGTATTTGCTGGCTACTATAAGAATGAGGCCGAAACGGCTAAGACTATTGTTGATGGTTGGCTGCATACGGGTGACGTGGCGAATGAGCGTAATGGTCAGCTATATATTGTCGATCGTATGAAAGACATTATGATTACGGCCGGTGGTAAGAATATCACCCCATCCGAAATTGAAAATACCATGAAGGGTAGCCCCTATATTAAAGAATGCATCGTGATTGCCGATGGTCGCCGCTTTGTTTCTGCGCTTATCCAGATTGATGCAGAAACTGTTTCGAAGTGGGCTGAAACCCGTCAAATCGCCTTTACCCATTTCCGTTCACTGACCGAACTTGATGCGGTGAAAGAACTGATTGAATCTGAAGTCGCCAAAGGTAATGCCAATTTAGCCCCTGTGGCGAATATTCGACGCTTTTATCTACTGACAAAAGAGCTCGATCATGATGATGGTGAGGTAACCGCAACGATGAAAGTTAAGCGTAGCAGTATTTATAAAACCTACGAGGCGGAAATCGAATCCATGTACGCCTAGTTATTCACTAAGTTTAAGCCCTTAATTCTTAATTAATAATAGCAGCCAAATTATGGCTGTATGGGTGCCTGTTGCCTGCGTTTTGTGACATGTGCCGTATTTCGGAGTAATAAGATGCACTTTGAGTTGACTGAAGAACAGAAGCAAATACAGTCCTTGGCACAACAGTTTTCAACTAAGGAAATACAAACGATTGCGGCGCAAGCCGATCGAGAGGCACAGTTTCCTATGCTAATTTATCAGGAGGCCTTTTCTTTAGGCTTACTCAATTCTACCTTACCGCAGGAGTATGGTGGTGCTGGGCTTGGTTGCATGGAGTTGGTCTTGATCACGGAGGCCTTGTGTCATGGCTGTCTTGGCATAGGTGCTGCTTTATGCATCAATACCTTGGCTGCAGAACCGATTGTTATTGCTGGTACTCATGAGCAAAAGGAAAAGTACCTCAAGCGTCTAACAGCGGGTGCGATGGCTAGCTTCGGTTTGACTGAACCTTCAGCGGGATCCGATGTGGCAGGCATTAAAACTAAGGCTGAAAAAGTCTCTGGTGGCTATCGCTTAACGGGTAGCAAGATATGGATCTCGAATGCGAATATGGCGGACTTTTTTGTGGTGTTCGCTCGCACAGATGCGAATGCCGGTCATAAAGGACTATCCGCCTTTATTGTTGAAGCTGATAGTGAAGGCCTATCCGTCGGAACACTACTTTCTAAGTTAGGACAAAAGGCCGCGCCGACCTGTGAAGTGTTCTTTGATGGTGTGTTTGTACCAGAGGATCAGTTATTAGGTGAAGAAGGGGGCGGATTTGCCATTGCCATGAAAGTGTTTGACCACTCAAGACCGATGGTGGCAGCATTTGGGGTGGGATTGATACAGCGCTGTCTGGATGAGTCGCTAGCTTATGCAAACCAACGTGAGTCTATGGGCAAATCCTTAATGGCTCATCAGGCGATTGCCCATAAACTCGCTGAGATGCGTATGCGCCTAGAGGCAGCTCGTTTGCTGACGTATCAATCAGCCTGGCGCTTAGATAATGGGCTGAAAAATACGATAGAAGCTTCAATGGCTAAGGTGAATGCCGCTGATTCGGCGATGTGGGCTGCAACAGAAACAATTCAAATATTTGGCGGCATGGGGTATTCAACTGAGTACCCAGCCGAAAAACTATTCCGTGATGCCAAGGTACTGCAAATCTATGAAGGCACCTCGGAGATACAACGCAATATTATCGCGCGTGAGCTGATGTAATTCATCCTGTGAGGGCTTAAGAACGAGGTAAGTTTGTGGTTTAAAGTTAAAGAATAAGGTCAAGGTTATAAACAAGGACGAGGATAAGGATAAAGGGAAGGATATGAGTAAGATAGATGCAAATGAGGTGGTAATTTTAGAAGCAGTACGTACTGCATTTGGCCGTCGTGGCGGAGCATTACGCGAGACACGACCCGATACCATGCTGGCCACAGCACTTGAGGCTCTTATTACCCGCTCAGGTATGGAGACTGCAATGGTTGGCGATGTTTTGGCGGGTTGCGTTAGTCAGGCGGGTGAGCAGGGTGGTAATATTGCACGTCAAGCGCTATTAGTGGCGGGCTTTCCAGAAACGGTACCAGGTGTAAGTATGAACCGTATGTGTGGCTCGAGCCAGTATGCGCTACATGCCGCTGCGCAAGCTGTGGGTATGCAGGATATGGATTTCGCCATCGGCTGTGGAGGAGAGAGCATGAGCCGCG
>CAYFVY010000043.1:0-14785 GCA_964346715.1 uncultured Pelistega sp.
TGCTACAATGCTTGTTGGTGGGCCCCTTCGCATGGGTCGGCAGTGAAACTGGTCAGGTCGGGAACGAAGCAGCCATAGCTGTTTAGACTTAGTGCCGAAGTAAGGCTCACTCTTTATTTCTAGGCTCACTTTTCGGATTTAATATTCTCTATGAGCTATCTTGTACTTGCCCGTAAGTGGCGTCCCCGTTCGTTTGAGACTCTTGTAGGTCAAGATCATGTGGTTAAAGCACTGAGTAATGCACTGAGCAGCCAGCGCTTACACCATGCGTGGTTATTCACGGGTACGCGCGGTGTTGGTAAGACAACCTTGGCTCGTATTTTAGCGAAATCGCTTAATTGCGAACAGGGGATAAGTGCCACCCCCTGTGGTGTTTGCCAAATCTGTACCGAAATTGATGCTGGCCGTTTCCCAGATTATTTAGAGTTTGATGCGGCCTCTAACCGTAGTGTTGAAGGCATGACTCAATTGCTTGAGCAGGCCATATATGCGCCTTCAGTAGGTCGCTTTAAGATCTACACCATTGACGAGGTGCATATGCTGACGGGGCATGCGTTTAACGCAATGCTCAAAACGCTTGAAGAGCCTCCGGCACACGTCAAATTTATTCTCGCAACCACTGACCCTCAGAAAATTCCAGTTACGGTTTTATCGCGCTGTTTGCAGTTTAATCTTAAACAAATGGCGCCTGAGTCGATTGTCGCCCACTTACAGAATGTTCTGAAAGAAGAGGCCGTCGAGTTTGAGCTCGAAGGACTGCGTCTATTGGCACAAGCTGCTGCAGGTTCTATGCGTGATGCTTTATCCTTAACCGATCAAGCGATTGCATACTCTGCCAATCATATCACTGGCGAGTCTGTCCGTGATATGTTGGGTACGATAGATCAGCGCTACTTAATCCGCTTGTTGCAACATTTATTAGCGGGTTCAGCACAAGGTATAGTCGCTGTTGCTGATGAGTTAAGTACACGCGGCTATTCTTTCTCGAATGCGCTAGGTGATTTTGCTAGCTTACTGTCGCGAATTGCAATTGAGCAGCGCTTGCCCGGAACGACTAATGAAGCAGATCCTGCTTGTGAAGATATTCAAACCTTAGCTCAGAGCATACATCCAGATACCTTGCAATTATTCTATAGCATTGCTTTACATAGTCGTGCTGAATTGGCTTTAGCGCCTGATGAATACACCGGTTTTGTGATGTCTGGTTTGCGTATGTTGTCTTTAGTGTCAACACCGCAAGTGCAAGCAGTCGCACAGCACACACCAAGTCCGGCGGCGCTAGCGCCTGTAGGCCCAGCACCTGTTGAGCCTGTGCCTGTTGAGCCTATATCTGCAGAGCCCGCGCGTGTAGAACCCTTGCCTGTTGAAGTTGTAGCTCCAGTAGTGACTGCTGTCACTCCGTCTGTGGCGCCTGCAGCAAGTCCTGAGGCTGAAAAAAAAAGTCCTAATCTAAATACCTCGACTACACCTGCTACTTCGCAAGTTACACCATCTAGTGAATCATCCAGTGAACAAGTTGTAGCAGTAAGTACTGAGACACCAGAATCCTCAAGTGCTGGAGCATTAGTCGAGCAGGCTAATGTCACGCCGGTCCCTACCCAGAACACTCAGAATAACTCTGCACCTAGCTTGGATGATATTCCTCCTTGGGAAGATATTCCTATGCCGACTGAGCAAGATATTGCTCTAATGAGCGAGTCTGAGCAAGAGGGTGAGAGTTTATTGGTGCAAGATGAAGATCCCTCTTGGATGCCACTTGAGCGTGAAGAATCAAGCTATAGCTTAGAGCAGATGACGCCAGAATTATGGGTCAAGCTTGTGCCTAGTCTACAATTAAGTGGTATGGTGGGGGAGCTAGCTCGCCATAGTGAATGGCTTGGCACTGAGGGCAATACGGTACATTTGCGTTTATTAGTACGCCTGCCAGATAACTTACAAGCACGAAATAATTTGACGACTTGCTTAACCGAGTATTTTAAAACCATTATCAAGGTAAAATTTGAGTTCGGTGCGACAGGTGATGCGACCTTGCATGCACAGGAGTTGGCTGAACAGCAAGCGCGTTTAGAACAAGCGAAACAAGCGGTTTATGCGAGTCCTTTAGTACAGGCAATTGTGCAAGATTTCGATGCAGTCATTGTCCCTGATAGTATTCGAGCTAACTAAGTCTATTTTCTTGGTGTATTGAACCTAGATGTGGCCCTCATAGAAGAAGCTTAGTTTGCACTGAAATACCTTATGAATTTAATGCTTAGTGGTGAAATAGGTTTACTACTAAGCGAACAAAACAGATAGTATTAATTTTCTTTTTAAGGCTTATTATCATGATGAAGAACCAATTGGCTGGCTTAATGAAGCAAGCCCAGCAAATGCAAGAAAATATGAAAAAGGCACAAGAGGCCTTGGCTGACATCACGGTTGAGGGTGTTGCTGGTGGTAACTTAGTGTCTGTGACGATGAACTGCCGTCACGATGTTAAGCGTGTACACATTGATGAGTCTTTATTAAGCGATGATAAAGATATGTTAGAAGACTTAGTAGCTGCTGCTATCAATGATGCTTTACGTAAAGTAGAATCTACTTCACAAGAAAAAATGTCAGCGGTAACGGCTGGTATGCCATTACCTGGTGGCATGAAGTTCCCGTTTTAATTAGGATGCTGGAGTTGTTTAAATTCCTATTCTTAAGATCATATTAACGCTTTATGTCTGAGCAGTTGCCTGAGCCTTTGAGTGAACTTATCAACGCCCTGTGTGAATTACCGGGTGTGGGTAAGCGTACTGCTCGACGTATGGCCTATCACTTATTGCAATACGATAGAGGAGCAGCGCAGTCGATTAGTCAAGCGATTAATCAGGCGCTAGAAGAACTCCAGCATTGCGTCATGTGCAATTCGTTTACACAAGAAGACGTGTGTGCAACGTGTGCGAATCCTCAACGTAATACGAGTCAGCTGTGTATTGTTGAAACTGCCGCCGACTTAAATATGATTGAAGCGAGTCATGGCTATGATGGACTGTATTATGTCTTGATGGGACGCTTAAATCCCTTGTCTGGAGTGGATGCCAAGGATTTAGGTTTTGAGCGTATCTTGCAGCGTATTACGGAGCATCAGGTAGAAGAGGTGATTCTTGCGACCAACTTCACCGCCGAAGGGGAAACAACTGCACATTATTTAGCCGAGATGTTACGCGGTAAGAATATTAAGGTGACGCGAATTGCGCGCGGTATACCAAGTGGTAGTGAGTTGGAGTATGTTGATGCGGGAACGATTGCATGGGCGCTGAACGAGCGCCGCAGTAATCAAGCCTAGTAATTAACTCAAGGCGTAACTCTAAGGCTCAACCATAGTACTGAATCGTGGTGGCTGCTGTAATCAAGTGTAGTAACCAATATAAATAAAGCTAGCCCGTATGTGCTAGCTTTATTTTTGTCATGAGTACGATATCTAGCTCGTAGGAGTTAGGCCGAATTAGGCGCTTTGCTTAGCTTGTTCAATAATGGCATCAAGCTTCTTCGCATCAGCGACAAAAGCGCGAATACCTTCCGCCAATTTCTCGCTACCCATGGCGTCTTCGTTGAGTTCGAAGCGGAACTCAGCCTCATTTACGCTGACAGCAGCAATCTCCATGATGCGACTTTGCTCAGAATTTAATACCTGTGTTAGAGAGCCAGCTGAGTCACTTAAGTTTTGGAGTAATTCTGGGCTAATGGTTAAGAGGTCGCAACCCGATAATGCAATAATTTGGCCTACATTACGGAAACTTGCGCCCATGATTTCTGTTTTGATGCCATGTTTCTTATAGTAGTGAAAGATACGTGAAACTGATTGCACGCCAGGATCATTCACTCCAGCATTAGCTGTTTCGTCCCAGCTTGCTCCGGCTGCTTTTTTGTACCAATCATAAATACGTCCAACGAAAGGAGAAATTAATTGCACCTTAGCCTGCGCACAAGCAATTGCCTGTGGCATAGAAAACAAGAGAGTCATATTGCACTTAATGCCTTCTGCCTCTAGGACCTTAGCGGCCTCAATACCCTCCCAGGTAGAGGCAATTTTAATCAGTACGCGTTCTCGTTCAACTCCCGCTGCTTGATAAAGTTGGATCAGTTGACGGGCACGCTCTATGGTTGCTTGCGTATCAAAGGATAAACGCGCATCTACCTCGGTTGAAACACGACCCGGTACGATATCTAAAATTCTTAGACCAAATTTGATTAAAAGGTGATCTAAAGTCTGTGCAGTGCTTGCTTGTGGATTCTCTTGAATAGTTTCTAATAAAAGCGGACGATATTGTTCTTTTTGGATTGCTTTTAAAATTAAGGATGGGTTGGTTGTTGCATCTGTAGGGCGATGCTCACGCATACTTTCAAAATCACCGGTATCAGCGACTACGGTTGTAAATTGTCGAAGACTGTCTAATTGAGAACTCATTGTTTTTACCTAATAACACCAATAAAAAAGCCAAAGCAACAAGGCTAAAGAAGCCAGTGAATTGGGCGAAATATGTACAGCTTAAGCTAAAACTACTAAAAATATATGGCAACTAAAGAATATACTAGCAAAGCCGCATTAAAATTGCGCTCTTTTAGGCCAAAATACTAAAACTCCTCTCAATTAAGCCGAAATAACAAGTAAATACAATTTGTTGCTAGAAAGCATGGAATAGATTTATGCTTTGTGCAAAATAATTGCTAATGCTGAGTTATTTTTAAACAATACGTCCAAAAATTGAAGCAATTGTAAAAGATGAAACATATTGTGTTATTTAAAACGCAAAAAATTTCTCTTGTTACACAATAAGCGCTTAGTTTAAACTACACTACGCTATAAGATTATGACGTAAAATATTCAGCCCAATTTATGATGGTTTAAATTTTTACGTTTTGTTTAAGGTCATAAGGGATGCAAAGACTTAAGAACGGTTTATTTGCTCTATTCTTGGTGTTGCCAATACAACATGCACAGGCTCAAACAGGAGCCGATGCTGCTTTGCGCATCGGTTTTACAAGCTTGCAGCAAGAATTGAGTATTAATCCTTGTTTAAGTGATAAAGTCGTGGCTGATCTGTATGGCGCTGGCGCTATTCCTTTGGCTGAACAAGAACGCAAAAAATGGCCTGCCAATCTTTGTCAAAATCCCTTAACCGTTCAAGCATTGGCGAATTGGCATTTTAGTAGTAGCGCCTTATTGGCGAATACCGAAAGGCCAGTTGTTATTGCGCACTTAATTCGAGAACGTAATAATACGCTTGCAGCATGTACGACAGTCTCTTGTATTAGCCAACTGTTGCCGCGTATGCTAGAGTGGGCTAAGGTCAACTTAGATCGTACTCCAGTAACGAGTGCGGATAGTCGACCTGTTCCCGTGATTGGTAAACCCTTATTACACCCGAAAATTTCTTTGCGTGGTTTGAATTTGCCACTAGAAAACCAGACCAAGGTCTGTCCTAATCATGAGGATAGCTTAGAGTTTTATACGACAAGCATTGTTGTGCCGGGTGCGGCATTAGCCGTAGCGCGTTGTGATAATCAGGGGCAAAGCAGTCTGTGGCTTTTAGAAAAAGACGCTACAACTTCACAGTGGCAAACTATTCTTGCTTCTCTAGGTGAGGATGATTTTTTTATATTGCCTAATAACCGAGAAGAGCATCCAACCTTATTCCTCAAAAAACGTGTGCCGAATGGTGAACTCATTACCGTATACGAATTTAATGGTAATACACGCTATCAACGTAAAATAAGTTTTGTTGTAAGTCCTGATGAGTTTGGGATGCTGCATGCGTTTGACTTAAACTTCTTGCATTAATTTTTTCCGTAGAATTCATATTTTTTCGTTTTAGACGAGGAAAAAAAGTATAATCAGAAGGTTTACTTACTGATTATGACTTTTGGGGTTTTATGGCGTTATCCTCACAAATTCTTGGAAATCCAGCAGAATTTCCAACTGCAATTTTAGCCCTCGCTGATGGTACCGTATTTCGTGGTATTTCTATCGGCGCTAGTGGCCACACTACTGCTGAACTTGTTTTCAACACATCTATGTCTGGGTATCAAGAGATTCTTACTGATCCTAGCTACACTCAACAAATTGTTACCTTAACCTATCCACATATCGGCAATACTGGTATTAACCCAGAAGATATTGAGTCTTCTGGTGTGCGTGTAGCAGGTTTAGTGATTCGCAATTGCCCAACACGTATTTCTAACTTCCGTGCAACTAAGACTTTGCCTGAATATTTGCAAGAGCAGGGGATTGTGGCGATTGCTGAGATTGATACGCGTAAGCTAACCCGTATTCTGCGTGAGGGCGGTGCCCAAGGTGCTTGCATCTTAGTCGGTGATGATGAGGCCAAAGCGATTGAATTGGCCAAAGCCTATCCAGGTATGGAAGGTCAAGACTTGGCTAGCCAAGTGAGTACTAAGGAAGTGACTCGCTGGACCCAAGGTGCATGGAGATTAGGCCAAGGCTACAGTACAACGGAAAGTGCACAATACCATGTTGTGGCCTATGATTTTGGCGTGAAATACAATATTTTACGTCTTCTTGCTGAGCGCAATTGTAAAGTTACTTTGGTTCCTGCGACGACTTCAGTTGAGGACGTGCTTGCCTTGAATCCAGACGGTGTTTTCTTATCTAATGGTCCTGGCGATCCAAGCGCAGTAGGCTATGCCATTGAGAATACTAAAGCATTCCTAGACAAGAAAATTCCAGTTTTTGGTATCTGCTTGGGTTATCAGATTCTTGGTTTAGCTGTCGGTGCTAATACCGTTAAGATGAAGATAGGCCATCATGGCGCTAACCATCCAGTTAAAGATTTAGATACAGGTCGTGTGTATATTACTAGCCAGAACCATGGTTTTGCCGTAGATGCACAAACTCTTCCAGCGAATGCTCGTGCCACGCATATTTCATTGTTTGATGGTACCTTGCAAGGTTTCGAAATGACCGATCGCCCAGCGTTTGGTTTCCAAGGCCACCCTGAGGAGAGCCCTGGACCACACGA
Source organism: uncultured Pelistega sp. (assembly GCA_964346715.1). Lineage (GTDB taxonomy): Bacteria > Pseudomonadota > Gammaproteobacteria > Burkholderiales > Burkholderiaceae_B > Taylorella. The sequence goes on from CAYFVY010000043.1 coordinate 7,008, forward strand.
TATTAACGAGTTATTTGACAAATTTATCAGCCACATGGCGAAGTAGAGGATTATGGCTAAGCGTACTGACATAAAAAGCATTTTAATTATTGGAGCCGGTCCCATCATTATTGGTCAAGCTTGTGAGTTTGACTATTCTGGCGCCCAAGCATGTAAAGCCCTTAAAGCTGAGGGTTATCGCACGATTCTTGTAAACAGCAATCCAGCGACTATCATGACGGATCCTGAAACCGCTGATGTGACCTATATTGAGCCGATTACATGGCAAGCTGTTGAGCGTATTATTGAAGCTGAAAAGCCTGATGCTTTATTAGCGACCATGGGTGGTCAAACCGCCTTGAACTGTGCTTTAGATTTAGCACGTCATGGTGTATTGGCTAAGCACAAGGTAGAGCTAATTGGTGCCAATGAAAAGGCTATCGAAAAAGCCGAAGACCGCTTGAAATTTAAAGACGCTATGACTGCGATTGGTCTTGAGTCAGCTAAATCAGGTGTCGCACATTCTATGGAAGAAGCCTGGAGTGTACAGCAAAAGATTGCCGCTGAAATCGGTACATCAGGCTTCCCTGTGGTGATTCGTCCAAGCTTTACCTTAGGCGGTACAGGTGGTGGTATTGCCTATAACCCTGAAGAATTTGAAACCATCTGTCGTCGTGGTCTAGAGGCCTCACCAACCAACGAACTCTTAATTGAAGAGTCACTCTTGGGTTGGAAAGAGTATGAGATGGAAGTGGTGCGCGATAAGGCAGATAACTGCATTATCGTCTGCTCAATTGAGAACTTAGACCCTATGGGTGTTCATACTGGTGACTCAATTACCGTAGCACCTGCTCAGACCCTGACCGATAAAGAATACCAAATCATGCGTAATGCCTCGATTGCGGTCTTACGTGAAATTGGTGTGGACACAGGTGGCTCTAACGTACAGTTTGCGGTGAACCCAGATAACGGTCGTATGATCGTGATTGAGATGAACCCACGTGTATCACGTTCATCTGCATTGGCATCTAAAGCAACTGGCTTCCCGATTGCCAAAATCGCCGCTCGCTTAGCAGTTGGCTACACCCTAGATGAGTTACAGAACGAAATTACTGGTGGTGCTACTCCAGCTTCTTTCGAACCGACAATTGACTATGTTGTAACCAAGATCCCTCGCTTTGCTTTTGAGAAATTCCCCTTAGCCGATTCTCGCTTGACCACGCAGATGAAATCAGTGGGTGAAGTAATGGCTATGGGCCGCACGTTTAAAGAGTCTTTCCAGAAAGCTCTACGCGGTTTGGAAGTGGGTGTTGATGGCCTTAACCAGAAGACTATCGATCGTGAAACCTTACAAGTTGAGTTAGCTGAGCCAGGCCCTGAGCGTATTTGGTACGTGGGTGATGCTTTCGATAAGGGCTTCACTTTAGATGAGGTTCATCAACTGACGAAGATTGACCCATGGTTCTTACAACAAATTAAAGAAATCGTTGATGTAGAACTCGCCTTAGAGCAGAAAACTTTAGCGGATTTAGATGCAAATACTTTGCGTGCAATCAAGCGTGATGGTTTCTCCGATCGTCGTCTAGCTTACTTGCTAGACACCTCAGAGTCTGAAGTACGTAAAGTGCGTCATGGCTTTGGTATTCGTCCAGTGTATAAACGCGTAGATACATGTGCTGCAGAATTTGCTACGAATACAGCATATATGTACTCTAGCTATGAAGAAGAATGCGAAGCACAGCCTACTGACAAGAAGAAAATTATTGTTTTAGGTGGTGGTCCTAACCGCATTGGTCAAGGTATTGAGTTTGACTATTGCTGCGTACACGCGGCATTAGCCTTACGTGAAGACGGTTACGAAACCATTATGGTGAACTGTAACCCTGAAACAGTTTCAACCGACTATGATACTTCTGACCGTTTGTACTTTGAGCCATTAACACTCGAAGACGTTCTAGAGATCGTGCACGTTGAAAAACCAGTTGGCATGATTGTTCAATACGGTGGTCAAACTCCGTTGAAATTAGCGCGTGCGCTTGAAGCCAACGGTGTGCCAATTATTGGTACTAGCCCAGAGTCAATTGACGTGGCGGAAGACCGTGAGCGCTTCCAGAAATTACTGCATAAATTAGACTTAAAACAACCGCCTAACCGTACAGCACGTACTGAAGCGGAAGCGATTGCCCACGCCGAAGATATTGGCTACCCATTAGTCGTGCGCCCAAGTTATGTGCTTGGTGGTCGTGCGATGGAAATTGTTCATGAACAAGCTGATTTAGAGCGCTATATGCGTGAAGCAGTTAAGGTCAGTAATGATTCTCCAGTGTTATTGGATCGCTTCTTAAATAATGCAACGGAAGTCGACGTTGACTGTATTGCTGATGGTGAGATTGTCTTCATCGGCGGTGTGATGGAGCATATTGAACAAGCGGGTGTTCACTCAGGTGACTCAGCATGTAGCTTGCCGCCATATTCTCTATCTGCTGAAATCATTGAAGAAATTAAGCGCCAGACATGCGTTATGGCTAAGGCTCTTAACGTTAAGGGTCTGATGAACGTGCAATTTGCGATTCAAGACAATGAAGTTTATGTGCTTGAAGTGAACCCACGTGCCTCACGTACAGTACCTTATGTATCTAAAGCAACAGGTTTACAACTTGCAAAAATTGCTGCTCGTGCAATGGCAGGTAAGACCCTAGCCGAACAAGGTGTGGAAAAAGAAGTCGTTCCTAGCTACTATTGCGTGAAAGAAGCGGTCTTCCCATTCGTTAAATTCCCTGGTGTAGATACCATTCTTGGACCTGAGATGAAATCAACAGGTGAAGTGATGGGTGTCGGTACTACCTTCGGTGAAGCATTTGTTAAATCACAATTAGCAGCCAGTGCTCCAATGCCTGAATCAGGATTGGTCTTTATCAGTGTTAAAAATCAAGATAAAGCAAAAACCATTCCTGTGGCACAAGGTCTAGTGAAGCTTGGCTTTACCATTGCAGCGACACGCGGTACAGCGGCAGCCTTAACAGAGGCGGGTATTCCAGTGCAAGTGGTGAATAAGGTGACTGAAGGTCGTCCGCATATTGTCGATATGCTGAAGAACGGAGAGGTGAGCTTAGTTGTGAATACGGTTGATGAGCGTCGTAATGCTATTAATGACTCTCGTGCGATTCGTACTCATGCTTTAGCGGGCCGTGTGACGTTCTATACGACGATTGCGGGTGCTCGTGCTGCGGTTGAGGGTATGCAATACCTACGTGACTCTGAGGGTATGCGTGTGTATCCATTGCAGGACCTCCATAAATCGCTAGCTAAGTAAATGATTAAAAGCCGTATCGCTTAAATACGGCTTTTAGCAATATTCGCTGCGAACAATAAAAATGCATTTACTGCGAGAGTGGTAAATGCATTTTTTATGTCTGATTGCTATCTTTTATTGTTAATTTTTTAAGGTACAATAAAACTCTACAAAATTGAATCAAGGAGTATCCCCATGAAAGGAAGTCAAAAAGTTATTGATTATCTAAACTTTTTAATTGCTGGCGAGCTAGCTGCTCGTGATCAATACTTTATTCATTCTCGTATGTATGAAGAGTGGGGTTTTAGCAAGCTATATGAGCGTCTCAATCATGAGATGGAAGAAGAAACTCAGCATGCCGATGATCTCATCCGTCGTGTTTTGATGCTCGAAGGGACGCCCAAGATGCGGCCTGAAGCATTAAATATCGGTGCAGATGTGCCAGCAATGCTGCAAGCAGATTTAGATTTAGAATTATTGGTGCGCGATAATCTGAAAAAAGGCATTGCCTTGTGTGAAGAGGAAAAAGACTATGTCACTCGCGACATAATCCTTGCTCAACTTAAAGATACCGAAGAAGATCATGCTCACTGGTTAGAGAAGCAATTGCATCTTATTAAGACGATTGGTATTGAAAATTATTTGCAGTCTCAGACTGCTTCAGCGGAATAAGTTTAATTGCGTGTTTTTATTACAGGAGCCAGTAGTGGCTTAGGGCGTGCTTTGGCGCATGCTTATGCAGCGCAAGGGGCAATCTTAGGCTTAGTTGGGCGCCGTCGTGAGGCTTTAGAAAGCTTATTGGCAGAGCTGCCTAAACCGACTGGGCAAGGACCATTAAATTATACCGATGCAAACCATGCCAAGCTAAATCGTGCTGACGTAAGCCAAACAGATACAAGCCTTACCGGGACTAGTCCTTTAGGCCACCAAGTCTATACGCTTGATGTGACGGATCGAGAAGCCTTGCATCAGGCAGCAGAACACTTCCAAGCAGTTGGCCCTACGGATATTGTGATTGCCTGTGCTGGCATTAGTGTGGGCACCTTAACCGAGTTTCCTGAAGATTTTAGTGTTTTTGAACAAGTTCATCGCACCAATGTCTTAGGTTTACTCGCCACCTTCGAGCCATTTTTAAATACCATGAAACAAGTTAATCACGGTACCCTAGTTGGGATTAGCAGTGTCGCAGGTGTGCGTGGTTTGCCAGGTGCTGGCGCCTATTCATCCTCTAAAGCAGCGGTGACTGCCTATTGTGAGAGTTTGCGCGTAGAGTTGGCGGGTACTGGAGTCAAGGTGGTGACGATTGCACCAGGCTTTATTGATACACCCATGACGCAAATCAATCCTTATGCTATGCCCTTCTTAATGCCTGCCGAGAAATTTGCGCAAGAAGCGCTTAAAACTATTGCAAAAGGCCAGTCGTATCGCGTGATTCCGTGGCAGATGGGTGTGGTTGCTAAGTTATTGCGATTAGTGCCGAATAAACTATACGACCACTTTGCCTTTAAAAGCGGCCGTAAACCACGTCAATTATAAGCCTTGCCCTAGAACTTGTAAGCTCAAGTAGATGGGCGTAAGCGCTCTAAAGAGTCTAGGAACATAATCATTCCAAAGCGTCGTCGGGCTTCTTGATAAGTCCACAGCACCGAGAAAGGGGACTATAGCGATTCGACAATATGCGTACTTAAACCCCAATCCTTAACCTGCATACCAAGCTCAGGATCTATCTGTAGGTGATTGATAGCCGTGTTTTTCTGCGGAATTTCTCGTGGCGCATGGTATTCGAGTCCCTTAGCAATTCGCCACATCATATCAATAGCACCACCATGTGAAAAGAGCAGCAGAGTCTGCCCTGCGTGTTGTTGGGCTAGTTCGAGTAAGGTCTGCTGAATACGATTATAAAATACCGATAAGGATTCGGCTTTGTGCTCTTGTTCAGTTAGTTCAATGGCTGAGCCACATTTACTGCGTGATCGCAGATCTGTGAGTAGATCCCAAGCTTCACCTTCTAGGACGCCATAATGGCGTTCGCGTAAACCATGAATTTGTTTTACATCCATAGAGAAGCGATTCGCGACGGCTTGGGCTGTGTAATATGCTCTTTGTAAATCGCTAGAGTAGATGTGGTCTGGTGGGGTGTTAAAAAAACCATTGCTTAAATAGTCGCTTAAATTTTGTGCTTGTTGCACACCACGCGGGTTCAAATCAATATCGGTCCAACCTTGTAGGCGACGGTTAAGATTCCAGTCGGTTTCACCGTGTCGAATTATCCAGAAATTAGTCATACTCATAGTAATTAGATAGATCTCATAAAAAAGGCAGCACACTATTTTCAGCTATAAATGATTCTGCAAGGGCAGACAATGCTAAGTGAAAAGCAGTAAGTGTTGCGCAAGGCATAAAAAAGCAAGAATAAGTAAATATTTTTTTAAGCCTTAAGGTGCCTAGGCGTATAATGACGGACAATCATGTCAGTCTCATGAATAATACGTTTATTATACCAATCTTCATTTAGGAAGTTCCTATGTCATATTTTCCCACTTGGCGCAAAGTAGAGCAGATTACTCCTGGTAAGGTGATCGCTCCGAATGAATATTTGCCGCTTGGTCAGTCCTTATTTATGGGCGCACAGCATGTGGTGGCTATGTTTGGCTCTACTGTTTTAGCACCCTTATTAATGGGTTTTGATGCCAATTTGGCGATTTTAATGTCAGGTATTGGTACCTTTATCTTTTTCTTATTTGTCGGTGGCCGTGTACCGAGTTATTTAGGCTCTAGCTTTGCCTTTATAGGTGGTGTGGTCTCGGTTACAGGCTATGTGGCGGGCTCAGGCGCTAACCAAAATATTGGTGTGGCTTTAGGTGCCATCATCATGTGTGGTTTGGTTTATGCACTGATTGGCTTAATTGTTTGGTATGCGCATAATCGCGGTAATGGCTCGGCCTGGATTGAACGACTGATGCCGCCAGTGGTGACAGGCGCAATTGTGGCGGTGATTGGCCTGAACTTAGCACCGATTGCGGCTAAGGGGGCGATGGCCAGCGGTTCGACATTTGATGCTGTCATGTCAATTGTCACCATCTTATGTGTCGGAGCGATAGCTGTCTTTACACGTGGTATGGTTCAACGCCTGCTTATCCTTGTGGGCTTGATGTTGGCGTATTTACTGTACTTTATTTTGGCCAATATTCTGGGTTTAGGCACTCCTGTAGATTTCTCAGGAATTCAGGCTGCTGCCTGGTTTGGCTTGCCAAGCACTAGCGCTCCTGTGTTTGAATTATCAGCTATTACGATTATTGTGCCAGTTGCTGTGATTCTGGTTGCTGAAAATCTCGGCCATATTCGTGCGGTAAGTGCGATGACAGGTCAAGATTTAGATCAATATCTCGGTCGTGCTTTTGTAGGTGATGGTGTGGCTACCATGGTGTCGGGTGCTTTTGGTGGCACAGGTGTCACCACTTATGCCGAGAATATTGGTGTGATGGCCGTGACTCGCGTCTATTCGACCTTGCTGTTTTTAATTGCGGCTGCTTTTGCCATAGTACTTGGCTTCTCACCGAAGTTTGGTGCGCTTATCCATAGCATCCCTGCACCCGTTCTTGGTGGTGTATCAATTGTGGTGTTTGGTCTTATTGCTGTGGCAGGGGCGCGTATTTGGGTAATTAATAATGTGGATTTCTCACAGAACAAAAACCTTATTGTGGCTGCAGTAACCCTTATTATGGGGGCAGGTAATTTTGCTATCGAAATTGGCAGCTTTAGACTCGAAGGTATTGGAACGGCGACATTCGGTGCCATTCTTCTGTATGCCTTACTTAATTACGATATGGATAAAAAGCGTCAGTCCTCGTAATATGCGATTAAGCACCTTGAGGTTAGGGGTTTATACATAAAACCACTAGCTTTAATGTGCTAATAGTGTAGTTTTGTAGGCTTAAGTAACTGATTTTAAAGCACTACACCCTTTTTGACGTAAGTGTTTACTTGCTTTTTTTCAACAAAGTACGCATAATAATAGATATATTTTTAGCGCTCTGCATTCTTTATGCAGGGCGTTTTAGCTTTTTAGAGGTTGGAATGTCATCATTACCATTAACTGTCCTTGGCGCTAAGCGTTTGGGCGAAGAATTAAATCAATTAAAAACAGTAGAGCGACCTGCAGTTATCGAGGCTATCGCTGAGGCACGTGCTCAAGGTGACTTATCTGAGAATGCGGAATATGATGCAGCGCGTGAGCGCCAAGGCTTTATCGAGGGTCGTATTAAGGAACTCGAAGGTGTCTTATCGAATGCGACATTAATTGACCCGAAACAATTAGATGTGGGTGACCGAATTGTATTTGGTGCTACTGTTAGTCTTGAGGACTTAGAAAGCGGTGAGATGGTGAAATACCAAATCGTTGGTGATCTAGAAGCGGATATTAAGAAGAATCTACTTTCGGTTTCTAGCCCAGTAGCTCGTGGCCTGATTGGTAAATCTGAAGGCGATATTATTATGATTCGTGTGC
>CAYFVY010000044.1:0-1556 GCA_964346715.1 uncultured Pelistega sp.
CCCTTATCAAGACGAGCCTCAATCACAATACCCTTAGCTGGGGCATCAACTGGCGCTTTAAGCTCAAGAATCTCGGCTTGCAGTAAGACGTTCTCTAATAGGTCATCAATACCTTGACCTGTTTTCGCTGAAACCGGTACGAAAGGCACATCACCACCGTACTCTTCAGGTACCACTTCTTCGGCAAGCAATTCTTGCTTCACACGATCAGGGTTGGCTTCAGGTTTATCAATCTTGTTAATCGCGACAACGAGTGGCACACCTGCTGCTTTCGCATGGTGAATCGCCTCACGTGTCTGTGGCATCACACCGTCATCGGCAGCAACCACGAGAATCACAATGTCAGTTGCCTTAGCACCACGTGCACGCATTGCGGTAAACGCCTCGTGACCCGGGGTATCTAGAAAAGCAACCATACCGCCTTCAGTTTTTACACGATACGCACCAATATGCTGGGTAATACCACCCGCCTCACCTGAGGCAACTTTCGCACGACGAATATAGTCAAGTAGCGATGTCTTACCATGGTCAACGTGACCCATAACGGTAACAACTGGAGCACGTGGCAATACCTCAATTTCGCGGCTTGCCTCATCGCTTTCATCCAAGAAGGCTTCAGGGTCATCCAGTTTGGCGAGAATCGCATTATGGCCAAACTCTTCCACCACAATCATCGCTGTTTCTTGATCAAGCACTTGGTTAATGGTGACCATCTGGCCAAGCATCATTAACTTCTTAATCACTTCGCCAGCTTTGACTGACATCTTATGCGCTAAATCAGCAACGGTAATCGTTTCAGGCACATGAATCTCACGAGCGATAAATTCAACCACCTGTGGCTGACGTTGCTCTTGTTGCTGTTGGCGACCACGGCCACGACGAGAGCTACCGCCTGCACGCCAGCCATCTTCCTGCACAGCAGCAGTGGTACGTTTTTCAGCTACGGCTGCTTTTTTACCGCGACTACCGTCATTCCAGTTGCTTTCAGGGCGCTCACCAGTTTTCTTAACCGTAGTTTTGACTTCTTTCTTACCACCTTTTTTAGCGGCATCAATTTCTTCCGCCGGCGGAGCTGCTTTAATCACTTTATTCGGTTTCTTCAATAGATCACGAATTGCTGCGGCTTCTTTCTCTGCAGAACGACGCGCTTTTTCACGTGCAGAATCTTCTGGACGGACTTTCGCATCAGACGCTGGAGTGCGTGCTGGACGTGATTGTGTAGCATCAGCTTTCGCTTTATGTTGTGGCATTTCCGCTCTTTTTTCGGTTGGCTTAGCCGCTTCTGCTTTGTGTGCAACAGGCTTCGCTGCTTCAGGTTTGTTAGTTGCGCTAGACTGAGCTTGTGCTTGAGACACAGGCTTAGCATCAACTGCAGCCTTCGCTTCAGTCTTAGTTTCTTCTTGTGCAGGTGCTACATCAGCTGGCGCAGCTACTGGGCTCGCTTCAACAACAGCTTCAGAAATAACTTCTGCAGGTGCTGCGGTGTCAGCCTTCGCTTCCACAGCAGGAGTTGCAGGCACTTCAGGGCTTACATCAGGCGTTGCTGTAGCAGCTGG
>CAYFVY010000044.1:1656-14484 GCA_964346715.1 uncultured Pelistega sp.
CTGGCGCTGTTTCTACGGCACTAACTGCTGCTTGCGTGTCAGCATTCTCAGCAGCTTGTGTTGGCGCTGCACTAGGTTCAGCCGCTACTAGCGCTCCTGCATCGGCTGCTGGTGCAGCTGGCTTAGAGGTAACGGGATTCACATCAGGAGAAACTAGTACACGCTTTTTGCGCACTTCAACCTGAACCTTAGAGCCGTCAGCTTGACGAATCTCTGAGACTTTCTTACGGGTTAAAGTAATTTTCTTTTTCCCCTCTTCACCGTGACCACGCGAAAGCATTTGCAGCAACTTAGCTTTATCTGCTTCGGTAATGACGTCATTTACCGACTGCAAGTCTGTTCCAGCTGAGCGCAATTGTTTAAGTAGCACGTCGGCTGGCATTTTAACTTCTTCGGCAAATTGTGATACGGTAGTACTGGGCATTCGGTTCTCTTATATAACAACAACAATCAAATAAATAATAAGTGTCAGCAGGTTTTACTCGAACCAATGTTCACGAGCTTTTACAATAATCTTGCTGGCTTCTTCTTCTGACACGCCAATGATTTCAGCAAGTTCATCACTCGCTAGATCGGCTAAGTCATCACGGTTTTTAACATCGGCAACAGAAAGCTTAGCGATTTTATCTGCATCTAAACCTTCAAAACCGATTAGGTCTTGAGCACTCTCAACATGCTCTTCACGCACAATAGCTGCTGTTAATAAAGCAGTACGTGCACGTGTACGGAGTTCTTCCACAAGATCTTCATCAAAGTCTTCAATATCTAGCAACTCTTGAACTGGCACGTAAGCCACCTCTTCTAGACCACTGAAGCCCTCATCAATTAAGATCGAGGCGATGTCTTCATCAACATCAAGTTTTTCTTCGAAGAGGGCTAAGAGCTTAGAGCGCTCTTCGTCTTTACGACTCTGACTTTCTTGTGGCGTCATAATATTAATCTGCCAACCAGTTAGCTCAGAAGCTAGACGTACGTTTTGACCGCGGCTACCAATCGCCTTAGCCAAATTCTCTTCGTCCACCACCACATCCATAGTCTTCTTGTCTTCTTCTACAAGAATTGACTCGACTTGTGCTGGTGCCAAAGCAGAAATCACAAATTCTGCAGGCACATCAGACCACAGAACGATATCCACTTGCTCGCCACCTAACTCATTGCGCACAGCGCTTACACGCGAACCACGCATACCTACGCAGGTACCAATTGGGTCGATGCGACGGTCATAAGCGATAACGGCAATCTTGGCACGAATACCAGGATCACGCGCAGCCGCTTTAATTTCTAAAAGGCCCTGTTCAATTTCAGGCACTTCGTTCTCGAACAACTCGCGAATAAATTCTGGTGCTGTACGAGATAAGGTAATTTGTTGAGTACGAGCAGTAGGGTCAACAACTTTTACCCATGCACGCACGCGGTCACCAACACGTAGGTTTTCTTTTGGAATCATCTCTACACGTGGTAAGCGCGCTTCGATCTTGCCGACTTCGATAATCGCATCGCCACGATCTAAACGCTTCACTGAGCCAGATACAATCGTATCGCCACGGTCTAGGAAGTCATTAAGCACTTGCTCACGCTCAGCATCGCGAATTTTCTGCAAAATCGCTTGCTTAGCCACTTGAGCGCCAATACGGCCAAACTCCTCAGGCTCTAGAGTCTCTTCAATATACTCACCCGCTTGAATACCCGGACGAATATCTTGTGCATCAGAGTACATTTCTTCGCGATCTGGCTCTTGCAAACCGGCTTCATCAGGCACAACTAACCAACGACGTTTACCGTGATGTTCACCCGTTTGGCGATCGATAGTCACAACGACATCAGCGTCTTCTTTGAAGCGCTTTTTCATCGCTGAAGCCAATGCGCTTTCTAACGCACTGAAGACGATCTCCGCAGGCACATTTTTCTCATGCGCAAGTGCATCAACAAAATGGAGAATATCACGACTCATTTCTTTTTACCTTTGAAATCAAGAACAGGATCAAGCTTGGCCTTCTCTACATCTTCGTAGGCAAAAGCAACAACTTGTTTTTCATTTTTTTTAACATCAAACTCAATGCTGAATTGTTCAGCTTCAGTTTCAGAATTCTTAAGTAAGGTACCGCTAAATACCTTACGATTATCGATAGCATCACGTAGCTTCACTTCTACACGCTCACCGACAAATCGATTAAAGTCAGCCAGTGTGCGCAATGGGCGATCCACGCCTGGCGAGCCTACTTCAAGGCGCTTATAGTCAATATTTTCAACTTCGTATACGCGTGATAATAGACGCGATACTTGTTCGCAATCTTCAATATTGACACCACCTTCTTTATCGATGGTAATACGCAATAGACCCAGGGCGGCACGCTCAATATCAACGAGTTCCAGACCTAGTCCTGCGATTGCTTGTTCAGTTAATGTATGTAAATCAGCCATAAAAATTTAAAAAAAAATGGGCTAAACAGCCCATATTTTTATATGAGTAATAAGCCACTTAGTGAATAGACTAAACATATACAACTAAAAACATATACATGTTCTATAAACTCACGATTTTTTTTCAGATGCTCAAATTATTTCTCAAACTTGAAAACCTGAGTTCACTACTATCCTGAGTTCACTACTATCTATTCTTACTATCTACCAAGTACTTATTACAGTAAAAATTATTTACTAGATGGGATACTAAATTTAATAATATATTCAATTAAATATCTCACCATCTAAACAGAACATGATTGTAGCAGATTTCTTGAGTCTTTACAAGAAATTTAAACAATTCAATAACTTGTCGCTATTATATGCACCCAAACTATGTCTCTAGACAGTGTCCATAATGCATATAAAGCGACTTTATGGGATGAATAGTCTTAGCGCGGATATTTTGTGTTTCGCGTAAAACCAAGCTTAGACTCATGCGCCGAACTGCTACGTGGTTGCCAATCATCACGATTGCGATTCGCCCCAGACCCCTTACGCGCAGCGGTCTTAGCTGGACTCGCCTTAGTTCTTGCATCACCTCTCGCCTCATTAGGCATAGGATTAGGCTTACGCGAACGACCACGTTGTGGCACCTCAGACTCAGAAGCCCCTTGAGAACGCGTAGATGGTCTAGCACCGCGCGGACCACGGCTAGAACCAGGACGGGCATTATCTTGACCATAAGCAGCATGACCACTATGACCACCGTGACCACGCATAGAACCACGAGCACCACCCGCTGGACGCTGAGGCCTTGCATCACGACGCTGATGAACGCTGAACTCTGGCACCTGTAAAGCAGCCTCAAATCCTGGCGGCATCGCATTATCATGAGAGATAGGCTGGCGCTGCGGACGACCGCGACCTCGCCCACGACCCGTTGACTCTTCAGCCTCAGGACGATTCAAGCCAACTTGCTCCATAATTGCGAGAACCAAGTCAGAATCCAATTCTTCCCAGCGACCGCGACGCAAATTACGCGGTAAGGTAATATCACCAAAACGCGTACGAATAAGACGGCTCACCAAGAGATCTACCGCTTCAAACATACGACGCACTTCGCGATTACGCCCCTCTTGAATAGTGACACGATACCAACGATTGCTACCCTCACCACCTAAATAGTCTAAGCTACCAAATTGTGCCGGGCCATCAGACAGCTGCACACCTTGCAATAACTGCTTGCGCTGCTCTTCACTCATCTCACCCAAAACACGCACTGCATACTCACGCTCTTTACCATAGCGTGGATGCATCATACGATTTGCCAAGTCACCTGAAGTGGTGAAGATCAATAAGCCTTCTGTATTTAAGTCAAGACGACCAATAGAAACCCATTTGCCAGTTCGCATTTTCGGCAAACGTGAGAATACCGTCGCGCGGTTCTCTGGATCATCCATAGTAACAATCTCACCCGCAGGCTTATGGTAGAGAATCACACGAGGTGGACGAGAACTATTAGGACGCTGTACTAAGCGGCCATTCACACGCACCATATCTTCACTACCAACACGCTGACCAATATGTGCTGGCTCACCATTAACCGATACACGACCAGCAATAATCAACTCTTCCATATCACGGCGCGAACCCACACCCGCATCAGCCAAAACTTTATGCAGCTTAGGCATCACCGCATCAGAGCTTAAATACTTGCCAAGACGCTTCTCAAGCTTATCGCCATGATCTAAAAACGCGAGAACTTGTTCATTCTCTTGCTCAATTTCTTGCGGACTCAATGGCTCGGTCATCACCGCTAAATCTTTATTACTTTGAATCGCTGGTTTAGCAATACGCGGTTTACGTAAAGTTCTAACACCACGCTTCTTAGGCGTCTCGCTAGCTACCACAGCTTCAATCTCTTGTTTTTCTTTATCTTGTTTCTGTGTTTCTGACACAGGAGGATCTACGCGACGACGGCGAAATGGTGTGCGCAATTTACGACCCTTTCTGGGCGAATCGCCTTCTGTGGTTCGTTGCACCGCGGGCATGTCTAATTCTTGACTCATAATATTAATTTAAATAGACCTTGGAAATTCCAACAATAATTTTAGTTTAATCTTAATTAGTTTGATGTAAACGTCATTTTATATTTATGAAGATTGTGATGGATTGTCTTGTTCAAGATCCACATCCGTGCTTAGTTCTTCATTATTATCAACAGCAAGGCTGAGCTCATCTGCTTGTTCTGTCACCACCACACCCTCAGGTGACTCAGGCTCATTAGTCCCAGCATCGACCACTCGTTCTTCACTTGCATGTATTGTTTCTGGAGCACTCTGCTCAGATTCAGCAGGCAGCTCGTCTAATGCCAGTTGCGCAGACTGCTCTTGTAGTAATTGAGCAAGTTCGCTATCACCAGACATAAACATCTCGGCATTGGTATCAATGACAGGCAACTCTTCAATAGACTTCAAGCCCATATCATCCAAGAAATGCTTAGTAATACCAAACAAAGCTGGACGCCCAGGACCATCACGATGACCGATTACTTCAATCCAATCTCGTTCTTCAAGCGTTTTAATGATTTGCGAAGAAACCGAAACACCGCGGATATCTTCAATATCGCCCCGAGTGACGGGTTGTCGCCACGCAATAATCGCTAAGGTTTCCATCACAGCACGTGAATACTTAGGAGGCTTCTCTGGATTAAGGCGCTCTAGATATTTCTGTAAACGGGGGCGGCTCTGAAAACGCCATCCTCCTGCTAGTTCTGCTAATTCTAAACCTTTATCTTGCCATTTGTCTTGTAATTTTAGCAATTGTTGTTTAATTACATCACTTCCTACCTGATCTTCTTCCTCAAAGAGTTTGCTTAATTGGCTCACCTTCATAGGCTGGTCTGCACATAATAAGGCGGTTTCCAATATTTCTAATACCTGTAACTCATCCATAATTGCTCTTTATAAAAGGTTCTTTCTGATAAAAGCTTGCATTATTATATCATTAGTCCTATAATTATTCTTTCGACGCGGAGTGGAGCAGTCTGGCAGCTCGTCGGGCTCATAACCCGAAGGTCGTAGGTTCAAATCCTGCCTCCGCAACCAATTACTTAATATTTAGTGTATATTCGTGTAATTGGAAATATGCCATAGAATTTGCTTATTATTAAGCACATAAACTAGCCCAGCATAAATTTTAGTTTGGGTTTTTTTATTTTACTCTGACGCGGAGTGGAGCAGTCTGGCAGCTCGTCGGGCTCATAACCCGAAGGTCGTAGGTTCAAATCCTGCCTCCGCAACCAATAAGTAGATGAAGCCTAATCCTTGTGATTGGGCTTTATTTATTTTAGCCTCATGAAATTTATGCTATTAAATCTTATGAAAACAAGCTCATTCGCCTGTGTTCAATACGCGTATTGATTGCACTCAGCTTTTGACTGTAATGGCTATAATCAGTTTCAGTGAATTTATCCAATAAGGATATTTTAGGACTAGACCAGTCTTGGCGCGAATAATTCGCTTGCATCAAGTAGCCCTGTATCTGCTCAGTCAAGCCCTCGTCACGCTCCAACAAAATCAAATCTGCCGCTAATAATTGATAACGCGCCACTTCTGAAACAGTTCCACTCAATAACTTCTGTTCAATCTCACCATTCGCCAAGCCAACATCCATCAGCTTATCAGAACTAAGCTCCTGCACAGCAAACACCCCCTGCTCCCCCTTCCCCATAAAATACACCGCATCCTGATAAATAAATCGCTCTTTGAGAAAGAAGTCATTACTTAAGGTATGCACGATATTGGCAGGATCGATATCCGATCGAGCGCAAACAAGAACATGACTAAAAGGCGGACGCTTACGTTGTATGGCCTGCATAAAGACTTCACGTAATAAATCACTTAACTCAGTATGCATACGGCAGCATAGGCAAAGGCCCTGTAATTGTTGCTTAACCTCAGGCTTTTTCAAGGCAATGGTAATAACTGAATCTGCCGCTGGGCTGCTTGTTTTAGGTAATTTATTCGCGCCCACAACAATTTGGGCAAGCTGTTGACTTCGTGTTATCGTCGTCAAATCATCTTGCCCAAGTAGTAAAGTGACTTTAATTCGTCTATCACTCAAGATTTATTATTCTCTTTATCCACATTTTTAAATGGAAACGCACCTAAGATATTCTGCGTTTGATTCTGCATCTGCTCTTGCATCTGTAAAAACATTGTTTTTGATTGTTCAACGTAATTACTCATCACATTATTGAGCATAGGCGCCTGGAAATTCATAAACTGTGTCCAAGCATCAGCACCAAATTGCTTGCCATATAGGCTATTCGATTGCTCACTTAAGCGGCTCTGGATCTCCACAAAGGCCTGCATATTTTTTTCTAAGTAAGAGCCCATCACTCCTTGCATTGCATGACCATAGAAGCGAATGATTTGTTTTAGCATATTCGCATTAAACATTGGCACGCCAACGCTCTCTAGCTCAAGGATGATTTGCAACAATATACTGCGGGTTATGTCTTCATTGGTCTTAGCATCAACAACTTTAAAACCGACATTGTCTAATACTAATTGTTTGACATCCGCTAAAGTAATATACGTGCTTGTTTCAGTATCGTAGAGTCGGCGATTAGGATATTTTTTAATAGTTCTGGTTGAATCTACTGTTTGGGTCATTCTTCATTCCATAAAATAAAGGCGACAATAGTACTTTATGCACTATTATCGCCCTAAACAAGCTGATTAGCTCATATGTAAGCCACCGTTCACTGAGAAGTCAGCACCAGTCGCGAAACCAGAGTCATCAGATGCTAACCATGCCACCATAGAAGCGATTTCTTCTGGCGTACCAAGGCGACGTACAGGAATTGTTGAAACAATTTGCTCTAGAACTTCTGGGCGAATTGCACGTACCATTTCTGTACCAATATAACCTGGTGATACGGTGTTAACAGTTACACCGCGGCTTGCCATCTCTTGTGCTAAAGCCATTGTGAAGCCGTGAATACCAGCTTTGGCGGTTGAGTAGTTAGATTGACCGAATTGACCTTTCTGACCATTCACCGAACTGATATTAATGATACGACCCCAACGCTTTTCGTACATGTTCTCAATAACTTGCTTAGTTACGTTGAATAAGCTGTTCAGGTTAGTATCCATAACTGAAGTCCAATCTTCTAGACTCATTTTACGGAATACGCCGTCACGAGTGATACCCGCGTTATTCACTAATACATCTACGTTACCGTGTTCAGCTTTTACTTTTTCAAAAGCTTCTACAGTAGAATCCCAGTCAGCTACGTTACCAACTGATGCATAGAATGTATAGCCAAGTGCCGCTTGCTCATCTAGCCATTTTTGTACGTTACGGCTAGGACCTGCACCAGCGATAACTTTAAAACCTTCTTTGGCTAAGCGTTGACAAATTGCGGTACCAATGCCACCCATACCACCCGTTACGTATGCTATTTTTTGACTCATATATGTCCTCCTAAAATATTAACTAACTGTTCCAAAAATCATTATATTTATTTTACTGCACGTACTTTTACGTACTCACCTGGAGCATCCGTAATCGGCTTATGCTTAGTATTACCCAAGGTCTTCTTGGCCTTAACCTTATTACCGCTACGCTCAGCTAACCAAGCCGACCAGTCTGCCCACCAGCTACCTGGCTTCTGTTGAGACTCTTCAAACCACTGATCGCTGGCTAAATAACCATCATCATATTCGTTTTCGTTGACCCAGTAATTACGCTTGTTCTTAGAAACTGGATTGATTACACCAGCTACGTGACCTGATGCACCTAGGCAGAAGCGCTTCTTGCCACTCAAGATATCATTGCTCATATAAGCAGACTGCCAAGGAACGATATGGTCTTCTTTAGAAGCATAAATATAGGCGTCCATATCTAAACGACCTAGATCGACAGGTGTACCTAGAACAGTAACTTTATTAGGCTCAACCAAATTGTTCTCTAGATAGGTATTGCGTAAGTACCATGCGAAGAACGGGCCTGGCAAGTTCGTGCTATCAGAGTTCCAATACAGAATATCAAATGCCATTGGAGTCTGACCCTTAAAGTAGTTATTCACTACATAGTTCCATACCAATTCATTTGGACGAAGCGCTGAGAACGTTGAGGCCAACTCTCTACCTGGCATGAAACCACCACGACCAATTGTCGCTTCACGCATAGAGACCATGGCTTCATCAATGAAGACATCCATAATCCCAGTCTCACTAAAGTCTAAGAACGTTGTCAATAAAGTCAAGCTATTAACAGGATCTTCATCGCGAGCGCGTAAGACCGATAAAGCAGTTGATAACATCGTGCCACCAACACAGAAACCTAGAGCATTGATCTTATCCTTGCCGCTAATTTCACGTGTCATATTGATGGCAGTCATCACGCCATCCTCAATATAATCATCCCAAGTTTTCAGATCCGTATCGTCAGTGTCGCTTTCCATTGGGTTGCGCCAAGACACTAAATAAACAGTTTGCCCTTCTTGAACCGCATAATTCACGAATGAGTTCTCAGGCTGTAAATCTAGGATATAGAATTTATTAATGCACGGTGGCACCATCAATAAGGGTGTCTCATACACATCAGTTGTCTGCGGTGCATATTGAATCAATTCAAATAATGCGTTTTTAAATACCACCTTACCTGGTGTAATCGCTAAGTTCTGACCCACTTCGAATTTAGACTCATCAGTCTGGGTGATACGACCTTTCAATGTGTCTTCAAGGAAGTTAGCCATACCCTTCTTGAGAGACTCTCCCTTAGTGTCTTGGAATGCTTTCAAGGCATCCGCATTCAACACAAAGAAGTTAGAAGGTGCAATCGCATCAATCCATTGGTTAGAGTAATAGCGCAAACGGTCTTTCACAGCTGGCTCAACTTCAAGCTTCTCAACCATATCTTGCATCGCCTTAGACGATAACAAATACATATGCGCTATAGTTAATAGCTGCGGATTAGCTTTCCATGCGTCGCTGCTGAAACGGCGATCTGTGATATCTGGTAGGTTACCCTGAGATGCCTGGGCAAACAAATCCTGAAAACTGCCCAAAAATTGTTGCTGTAAGGCTTTCATATGCTCTGCTGCATTTGCCATAGGCGCCAACCAAGGTGCAATGATTTGATCGTCCTGCTTATCTGCCATGATGTTCCCCGAAACATTTAATATATTAAATACAAAATCCACCACCTCCGCGCACAATAATTCGGAGGCCTGTTACCAAATAGTAAAAATCGTTAATTACTATCTACTATACCAGAGAATACTATATTTATATTACAGTTTTAATTTAGGATAAACTTCAATTAAAGAAAAGAGTAAAAACCCCAGATTTACGATAAAAAAAGGGCACTATTTATCTAATTATGTCGTTTTCCAGACAAAAGTGGCTAAGCGTCCAGTAGGCGCCTCACGACGATAAGAATAAAATAATTCAGCTTCCTGAAACGTGCAGTAACCACTTAATTCAATTTCTTCAACACCCACTGCGCGCAAACGATATTGTGCGATCGCGGGAAGGTCTGCAAACCATTTATTTGGACGCGAAGGATGTGGTTTAAAAAACTGCGCCACCTTAGGGTCATATTGGCTAAAAGCCTGTAAAACCTCTTCGCCCACTTCAAAACAATCGTATGAAATCGCTGGCCCCACCCACGCTCGAAGCTGCCGCGATGGAGTTCCAGCCTGCGCGAGCTTGCTTTGCATGAGCTTAGCCGTCTCTTCCAAAACTCCCGCACATAAACCACGCCACCCCGCATGCGCTGCACCGATCACAGTACCCAGCGTATCAGCAAGCACTACGGGCAAGCAATCAGCCGTCATAATCGCTAGCACACGATCGGCACGCGTAGTGACAGCCGCATCTGCTGTCTTGTCTTGATCCGCATCACTATCCGCATCATATACCGCCACACCGTGCACTTGATTTAACCAAATCGGTGCGTGCGGTAAAAACTCTGTTAAGCGCTGGCGATTGGCTTGCGCATGTTCAGGCTGATCACCGCAATGCAGGCCTAAATTAAAGCCAGCAAAAGGCCCCTGACTCACGCCTGGCATATCACGTCGTGTAGTTCCGTACGCTACCTGTGGCCAAACTTGTCCAGTGATTAATGTAAACTCGCTCATCCTTGCCGCCCTACCCTTAATCTATACTTAATCTATATTTACCTAAGCCTATCACGATATTTCGTAACACAAGCAATAACGCCTACTTATCAAGACCTGTACATTCTTAATCTATACTCGTTCTTAAACTCTGTCCGTTCTTAAGGTTCGTTCTTAAGTTATGTTTCTTGCTAAGCGTATATTATGATGCCCATTGGATTTGCTCAATCATCGCTTGCATATCTTCAGCAATCGGCGCATTGAATGTCACTAACTCCTCAGTCATAGGATCGATAAAACCAAGCTCATACGCATGCAACATTTGTCGTGCGACACGAATTTGGCTGCCATACAATTGATCACCTAAGAGTGGATGGCCGATACTCGACATATGCACACGAATCTGATGAGTACGCCCAGTTTCAAGACGGCACTCCAAAAAGCTAACTGCACGGCCTTCTAATTCGCCTACTTGTAAAAGCTGATAGTGCGTAACTGCAGGTTTAGCGGCAATCGGACGTTCCACACTCATGCGCACGGGCACTCTAGGGTCGCGTCCAATGGCTTTATCAACCGTCCCTTGAGCTTGCGTCACACCACTGGCTAAAGCACGATAGCGACGACTCATAGACCTATCTTGTAATTGACGTACAAGATGGGTCTGCGCTTCAATCGTACGCGCAATCACCAAAGCTCCCGAGGTGTCTTTATCAAGACGGTGCACAATTCCCGCACGTGGCACCAAGGCTAATTCAGGGTAACGGTATAAAAGACCATTAAGTAAAGTACCACTCCAATTACCTGCGCCCGGATGCGTCACTAAACCAGCAGGTTTATTCACCACAATCCAAGCTGGGCTATCAGCGAGTACGGTAAAGTAAATATCCTCAGGCATAAATGCCTTACTCTCATCACTGGCTTGTTCGATGACAGTAATCACGTCACCAGGACCAACCACTTGGCGCACCTTGGCAGGTTTATCACGCACCGAAACAAAACCGCCCTCAATCCATATCTGTAGACGACCACGAGAATGCTGTGGCATTAATTTCGCCAATACCTTATCCAAACGATCCGACTCAGCATAGCGATCTAAGCGAAATACCTGTGGCTCAGCAGAAGGCAAGGCATGACCTAATACATCATTCACCTCAAACTCATCCACCTCAAGGTCACTTTCTTCAGCCCTCAAATCTGGCTCCAAATCGGCACCTAGTTCTCGCCTAGTATTAGCCATCACGTCTACCTTAACTTATCGTATAAAAAATAATATTGTAGCCTTAGTTTTAGGCTTTTTCCTGATTATATCTATGCCACAAGCAGGATGTCATCTCGCGTGTAATGCCCTACTCATCTAAAATTTAAGACATAAATTCATTATTTACCCTAGGCAAGTTCTCTTAAGCGCAGAAAAAAACTATAATTGCCTTGTTGCAATGTTATGATATGCATTAATTTTTCGATATTAACCATTCTAAAGTCACTATGAAGAGAATCTATCGCAGCACGCTAATCCTATTAAGCACAAGCATTCTTGCTGCTTGCGGCATTGTGGGTAAATCTGATGTCGACGAAACTGTCGGTTGGTCTGCTCCACAACTTTATGATGCAGCTCGTGAGAGTGTACGTAGTTCTGAATGGAAATCAGCACGTACCTATTTAGGTGCTGTTGAAAGTCGTTATCCTTATAGCTCTTATGCTCAACAATCCTTAATTGACCAAGCCTACGTCAACTGGAAAGATGAAGAGCCTGAGCAAGCAACTGCTGCGATTAATCGCTTCTTGTCCCTCTATCCTAATCACCCAGGTACGGACTATATGCTTTACTTAAAAGGCATGGTGACATTTACACCACCAAGCGCCTTTTTAACCAGCTACACTGGCCAAGACCCTAGTGAGCGTGACCCTAAGGGTCTGCGCCAATCCTACGATGCGTTTAAAGAGCTCGTCGAGCGCTATCCCAATAGCCGTTACTCAGCTGATGCGCAACAACGCTTAACATGGTTAGTCAGCACTATCGCTGATAACGAGGCGAATGTCGCGGAATATTACTATACACGCCAAGGTTATGTGGCTGCCATCAATCGCTCACAACGTGTCTTGCGTGAGTTCTCTGGTGTACAAGCCTCAGAACGCGCACTGTATATTATGATGAAATCATACGAAGAACTTGGCCTCCAAGATCAAGCGAACGATGCTAAGCGCGTACTTGATGCCAACTTCCCTGATAGCAAGTATTACACGACAGGACTTGGTAAACAGTCTGGTTCTTGGTGGAATTGGATGAA
>CAYFVY010000045.1:0-1626 GCA_964346715.1 uncultured Pelistega sp.
TCGAATATCATTCAGTTAAGCCTAAGTGATGAAGAAATGGAAATCGGTACTATTAACCTTACCTTACAGGTCGAGGATAGAACCCATCTCGCACGTGTGATTCGCAGTATTCGCCAAGTGACTCAAGTACAGAAGATTGTACGTATCAAAGGCAATACCCACTAATACCCTTAAATAGGCCACAGAGCTTAACTTGCCTTAAGTTAAGCTCTATAAGCCTGGGCACTTACGATCACACACGATCTATAAACCTGAGCGCTTGCACACTACAAACTAAATCGCTTAAATGCTTTAAACTTAAGCTTTACAAACTTGAGCGAATAATCTCACCCGCTTGTAATTCAATTTGCGCCTCGCAGCGTGACGCTAAGATAGAATCATGCGTAACTAGGACCAAAGTGCTTTGTTTTTCTTCTTGTAATTCAAACATCAAGTCCATGATTAAGGCACCATTATTCGCATCTAAGCTACCCGTTGGCTCATCAGCAAATAGAATATCAGGCTGCATCACAAATGCACGTGCCAGTGCTACACGCTGACGCTCACCGCCTGATAAGGTTTTCGGGTAATGGTGTAAGCGATTGCCTAGACCCACACGTTCAAGATGCTCCTTAGCTTGTTGCTGTGCTGGCTTACCTTGTAGTTCAAGCGGCAACATAACATTCTCTAAGGCATTCAAATTCGGTAGCAACTGGAAAGACTGAAAGACAAACCCTACATGCTTAGCACGCAATTGTGCACGCTGGTCTTCATCGAGTGCAAATAAGTCATTCCCCATCAAGCGCACTGAGCCAGAACTCGGCTCATCTAAACCCGCTAAAATCCCTAATAAGGTCGATTTACCTGAGCCGGAACTTCCTGTAACAGCTAAAGTTTTCGCTTGCCCTAAGGAAAAAGAAATATCCTTTAAAATAAGAAGTTCACCAGTGGCATCATTTACTTTTTTGACGATATTATTCACTTCAAGGGCTAGCATGCTTAATTTCTCTCGATTCGTTCGTAGCTTAGGGTTGATGTTTATTTTAACATTAGGCAGTCATAATTTAGCGCTGGCTACCAATAGTGATACTAGCAGTACTGATAAGCCTGTCGACGCTCAGCAAGCCAATAAAACCATTCTCGTTATCGGTGATAGTTTATCAGCTGAATATGGCATCGAGCGTGGTAGTGGCTGGGTTGAAGTCATCCGTAATAAGTATTTGAAGCCATCCTATCCCGATTACCAAGTGGTAAATGCCAGTATCAGTGGAGACACGACATCTGGCGGACTTAGCCGCGTACCTGCCCTATTGGCACAACAAAAAGTTGATATAGCTCTTATAGAACTGGGTGCTAATGATGCCTTACGCGGGCTTTCACTCGACCAATCACGTCAAAACCTCGAGAAGATGCGAGATCTTATTCATGCTCAAGGCGGTACGGTGGTCTTTATTGGTATGCAAATTCCACCTAACTTTGGCCCGGTGTATACCAAACAATTCACGCAAATGTTCGAAGACGTCAGCACCGATAAGGACTCGCTTGTGCCCTTTTTAATGGAAGGCTTTGCTCTTGATATGGATAAGTTCCAGGCGGATGGTATTCACCCCAATGAATCAGCACAAGAACAGATGGCTGAGAATGTAT
>CAYFVY010000045.1:1636-12139 GCA_964346715.1 uncultured Pelistega sp.
GTCTTAGAAAAAGCCTTACAGCGCCCTTAATTTTCTCCCTTAATGCATCTTACAACATGATCTTTAGTGCAAGATTGAACAAACCTTAAAGCGTCTTTAGTCGTATCTAGGTACGTAGTAAGGTAGACATACAGCAAGACCGAAAGCCTTTTAACTTTAAATTTAGCCCATAAAAAATCCCTAGAAACCGAGTGTATCTATCACACTTAATTTCTAGGGATAATTTGTAGAGAATTTGCTTAGTTGGCTAGTGGCCCAGCTTATTATTGGACCAAACTAGCTTTCTATAAATCTTAGCGTTGCTCACCCGCAATCACTTGCTGAGCAGGTGGCAAGACTTCGACTTTGTGTTGTTCACGTAATAACATGCTTACACCACGACCAACATCATTACCCACAATGCTTTCAAACTGAGGGATTTGATATTGGCTGAAGAATTGCTTAGCATCTTCGCGGCCTTCTTGCTTAGACTCGATTAAAGCAATGCCATAACCGCTCTCAGTTTCAAAACCTACATACACAGGTAACTTCTCAGTTGATGCATTCATAATCGCATTCATCATGGCACCTGGCTGACTGCCAGCTAGACGGCTGAACATCACTTCATTACTAAAGCCTTCATTAGATGGCGTTGCTTGAACTTCAGCAAGAAGCTTAGCACCCTCTTCGCGCGCTAATTTCATAGCTTTTTCGGTTTTGATTTGTGCAATAACTTGCTCACGTACCTTGTTTAAACTAGGAACCGTAGCAGGTACTTTTTCTGCAACACGTACAACAAGAATCTCTGAGGGAGAAATTTCGATCGTACCTGAGTTAAAACCATCGTTAAAGACTTCACGAGAATACAAAACTTCGCGTACACGTGGCGTCGCAAACATAGCTTCAACAGCGCTGCCTTGAGCAGCATCCGAACCTACTTGCGCTTGGCTTAATAAACCTGTTGGTGTAATGCCTGATACTTTCTTAATATCTAATTGCAATTCATCTTGTACTGCTTGCAAAGAATTACGCTGCTCGTTCACAATATTCGTGAGTTTGGTTGCCATATCGGCAAACTGCTCACTGGCCAATTGTAATTTAACTTCTTTTAGCACCTCGTCCTTAACCTCGTCAAAAGGCTTCACTGAACCAGCTTGAATCGAAACAATATTAAAGATATGGTAAGAACCACCAATCTTAACAGGATCAGTTACACCTTCTTGAGCAAAGGTAAATACACCGTCATCTAAAGAAGGGATATCTCCACGTGCTAACAGACCTAATTCACCACCTTGGTTCTTTGTACCTGCATCAATAGAGAACTCTTTGGCTAGTGCATCAAACTGACTTGGGTCGGCTTTAGCTTGGGCAGCAATTTCATTAGCTTTAACCAAATCATCCGCTAATTGAATATGCTTAACATGACGACGCTCTAAGGTCGAATAGCGACGAATATTGCTATTGTAGTAACCTTGTAAATCTTCAGTAGAAGGATCTGCAACCTTAGCCACCGCAGCATCTTGGTTCAATAAGACATAGCTCGCATTCACATAAGCAGGTACTTCAAGCTGCTTACTATTCGCGTCATACCATTGCTGTACTTCAGCATCAGTAACCTCGATACCTGACTCATAGCTTGGTGCTTCAAACATACGAAGACGCACACTGCGCTCTTCAGTCATTGCATTCTCAAACTGCTGCATCGTCTTTTTCGGCATATTTACCGCAAGTACTGAAGGACCAACAACCATCTGGTAGGTTTGGTCTAAGCGCACAAAATTTTCATATTGTTGACCTGTGGCACCAATACCTTGAAGGAAATTATTGTATTTCTCCATAGAGAAACGGCCTTCTTCAGCAAATTGAGGATCACTGGCTAAGGCAAGTCGAACCATATTGTCGCTGGCGTAATAGCGCTTCTCTTGAATCTCTTGGCTAATAACTTTATCTGAGATTAGGCGGTCTAACCAAATTTGACGATTCTCTGGTGTATCAACGGCCCCAAGATTGAAGGCAGCGCCTTGTTCTTGACGCATCGCATTCAGACGCTCAGTCCACGATTGATTAAATTCACTTTGCGTAACGCTTTCTTTATTAATCGTAGCCACTTTAACTTCGTTAGAGACGAAGCCTGAGTAATCTGCAACTCCAAAAAAGACAAACGACGGCACAATCAGGATGAACAAAAAAGCCATCATGATGCGTTGATTCTTACGAATAAATTCTAACATTGCCCATTCTCTAAAAAGTAATCCTCTATTTTAATGCTTTTCCATCCCTAAGGTAAAGCTTAGACGCCCTTATCCGAGATTATTCGTCTAGAGCTGAAACATGTTTTCATGACTCCTAAGGATCAGTACGCAGAGCCAAATGAAACGCCACTCGCAAAGTCATATGTAGAGTCACCAGCAGAGTCGCATACAGAGTTCCATGAAGCACCACGTGCAGAGTCACCAACAGGAGACAACTAGATACAAGTAGAAACGCAATCAGGGTCATATGAAACACCGCATGCTGATTCACCAGCTGAGTCTTTTACAACAAGCGCCTCGTGTTACAATAACGCAGTTAAATTACCCTCTTCCTAAGGACTCATCATGTCTGACAAAACGTCTGGAAAATTATCGAACGATTCATCTAGCTCATTTAGCCAATGGCCCTATCCACGACTCATTGCCCATCGTGGAGGCGGTCGCTTCGCACCTGAAAACACGCTAGCTGCCATGCGTTGCGGCCTAGATTATGGCTTTGATATGGCTGAGTTTGATGTGAAGTTAAGCCAAGATAATGTTTTGATCTTATTGCATGATGATGATGTTAAACGCACATCGAATGGTGAGGGCCTGGCTGCCAAGATGTCATATGCAGAACTGCTTGAACTGGATATGGGACAATGGCATAGCGCTTACTTTGCCGGTGAAAGCATTCCAAGTTTAGCCAGCGTTGCTCGCTTTGCTATCGAGAATGATATTATCTGTAATATTGAAATCAAGCCTTGCCCAGGCCGCGATGAAGAAACTGGACGTCTTGTGGCACTAGCTGCTGAGAAGCTTTTTAAAAAGGCGAAAGTCGCTCCGCTGCTCTCTTCTTTCTCTGAACTCGCTCTTGCTGCTGCCTATAAAGCCGCACCACAATTACCGCGTGCTTTCTTATGTGAAGAATATGATAAGCAAGCTGAGAGTGTGCTCAAGAATCTAGATTGTGTTGCCGTTAATCTTAAGCAAAGCAATTTAACCAAAAAGAAAATCGCCAAAATTCACAAAGATGGCTACCGCGTATGCGCTTGGACCGTGAATGACTATCGTCGCGCCAAAGAACTGCTCGCTTGGGGCTGTGATGCCCTATTTACCGACGAGTTAGAGCGTATACCCGCCTCTTTAGCCTAAAGGATTTATTGTGTTTAGTTACCGTCATGCCTTTCATGCAGGCAATCATGCAGATGTTTTAAAACATACTGTACTTCTGCACGTTTTAAATTATTACAATCATAAACCAAACCCTTACTGGGTTATCGATACGCATGCTGGCGCAGGCATCTATGACCTCGCTGATGATTGGGCAGAGACCACCGCCGAATACGATACAGGTATTACTCGCTTGTTTGAACTCACGGATTTACCTGAAGACTTACAAAACTATATTGACCATATCCAGCAATTCAATGAGGATGGGCAATTAGAGTTTTACCCTGGTTCTCCGTGGATTGCCTTAGCACAGATGCGTGAAAAAGACCGCCTACGCTTATTTGAGCTGCATCCAAGCGAAATCGAAGTCTTAGCCGATAATGTGGCTCAACAAGATCGTGATATTGCTCGTCAAGTCAGCATCTTTGAGAAAGATGGCTTCACCGGTTTGAAATCACAACTACCGCCACCTACACGCCGTGCCATCACCTTGATTGACCCTTCATATGAAGATAAGCAAGATTATCGTCATGTATTCACCTGTGTAAAAGAAGGCTTAGAGCGTTTCCAGACAGGTTGCTATATGGTGTGGTACCCATTAGTACAGCGTAAAGAAGTCCACGATATGTTGCAGCACTTAGAGCGCTTACCTGGAATTGAGTGGGTACATGCCGCTTTGACCGTGAAAAAACCAAGTGGTGACGGTTATGGCTTACATGGCAGTGGGATGTTTGTAATCAACCCACCTTATACCTTATATAAATCTATGCAAGAAGTCTTACCCTACTTGGCCAAGCATCTCGACCAAGATGGTCATGCGAGCTATAAATTAGAACACTTTGAGAAATAAAGTTTTTGAGAAAAAGGGGTCAAGCGCTTAGTTAATGGCTGAGCCTTAGTTGAAGCTTGGTGCTTAGTTAAGGCCTAGTGCTTAGTTGAAGTCTAGGCGCTTAAGGGACTTTAGGTCGCAACAAGCCGTGCTCCCTATTCTTCCTCAGGATAGATAATTTCTAAAATATCTAATTCTTGGCGTCCAGCCGGTGTTTGTAGATAGACCGTATCCCCTTCACGAGACTTTAAAATCGCCTTAGCCACAGGGGAAATCCAACTAATCTTGCCATTCAAGGGGTCGGCTTCATCCACCCCAACAATCGTCACGGTAAAGTCTTCGCCCTCTTGGTTGCAATACATCACGGTCGCGCCAAAAAAAACTTGCTCTTTATTCGGCTGTGTCGCTGGATTAATCACTTCAGCAGCTTCCAAGCGCTTGGTTAAAAAGCGAATCCGACGGTCAATTTCGCGTAGGCGCTTTTTTCCATATAAATAATCACCATTCTCTGAACGGTCACCATTCGACGCTGCCCAAGAAACAATGCTTACCACATCAGGACGCTCTTTTGTCACCAGATGCGCTAACTCAGCACGTAAGGTTTGATAGCCACCGACAGTAAGATAATTCTTCACGCCTTGCGGCAAAGCCGAATCCACAACGGCATCATCATCGTCCTCGTGATCCGATTCTTTTGTAAACGCTTTACTCATAACAAAACAACTCTTTTTATAATTTACTACTTCTTATAATTTAATTTTGGATATATTCCCAAATTGGCTTTAAGCCAGAAGGTAACTCAGGTAAACGACCTAAGTCAATGCGACTCTCTTCAGGACTATGAAAATCAGATCCTGTGGAGGCATAAAAATCATAATGTTTGGCAACATTGGCATATTGCAGATATTGATCCGGGGTATGTGAGCCCGTGGTGACTTCAATGCCCTTACCACCCATTAATTTAAAACTCTTGAATAAACTGCTAAATTCATTACTCGAGTACTTATAACGCCCTGGGTGTGCAATCACGGCAACACCACCAGCTTGAGTAATCCAATCAACCGCCTCATCTAAGCTTGCCCATGCACCCGCCACATAAGCAGGTTTGCCATCGGCCAGGTACTTATCAAAAACTTCCTGCATATGATGGCAGTGGCCTTGTTCAACCACGTAACGAGCAAAGTGAGTACGGCTTAGCAAATCAGGGTTCCCTGCTATTGCTAGGGCACCTTCATATGCGCCAGGAATGCCTAAACTAGCAAGTTTATCGCCCATTAAGTGCGCACGACTTGTACGATCTTCACGGATACGATTTAAGCCATCAGCCATGGTTTGATTTTTGGTGTCAAAGCCCAAACCCACAATATGCACAGTACGTGCAGCCCAAGTCACTGAAATCTCTATCCCAGTGATATAGTCCATACCGACTTTCTTGGCAGCAAGCGCTGCACGCTCTTGCCCTGCCACCTCATCATGATCGGTTAAGCTCCACAAACGCACACCATTATCATAGGCGCGCTGAGCTAACTCCTCAGGGCTTAAGGTTCCATCAGAAAAAGTCGAATGGCAATGTAAATCTACGCTGGAATACTTCATAAAAACTTCAATTCGTTGAAAAAATTGCTGGCGGACTACGCGTGTAAGGCTTGTAAGAGACGCCGAGTAACTTAGATTGTTAGATTGGCGCCTCAACTAAGAAAACGAGCTCTAGCAAGTTAAGCCTGTAAGAAACGGCGAACAATATCAATTTGCGCATCATCTAATAAAGTTGGTGCATGCCCTACTTTAGGAATTTCAACCGCTTGCGCCTGCGTATTCATCTCTAACATTTTAGCCAAGGTATCCTTGCTTAGCAAATCAGAAGTCTCACCTCTAATAATCAAGATAGGACACTTAAGTGCTTGATAAGACGCCCATAATATCGCTTCACTGTTCTTAATAACATCTGGATTATCCATTTGTTCAAAGCTGTCAGCGATACGTAGATCGTAATGGTTGACCCATTTACCCTCTTTTTCACGTAGTACAACTTGCGTAAACTCACGCCAATGCTCTTCGCTCATAGGACCAAATGAAGCTGCACGCACTTTCATGGACTCAGTTGCTTGTTCCAAAGAATCGAAAATCATTGGCACACCTACGTACGACTTAATCCGTGCAATCGATTCTGGCTCTAGGACTGGGCCCACATCATTAAGGATAAATTTATTGAAACGCAAACCTGTAGCCGCTGGTAAAGGGCTTGTAGAGGGCATATTCGCTAATAGCATTTCCGTGCCTTCCACTAAACCAGCAAGACCCATACCGATTAAGCCCCCCATTGAGGTACCTAAATAATCAATCGTTTTGGCATTGAGACGAGCCAATAAAGTCACCATGGCAGCGACATAGTTAGGCACCGCGTACAGACTAGAGTCCTTAAGGAAATCAGAAGCACCACGACCTGGCATATCAGGACAAACCACACGGTACTCACCCATCATCGCTCGCGCTACCGCATCAAAGTCACGCCCAGTGCGCGTCAAACCATGTACACATAGTAAAACTTTATCATTGTTAGGATCGCCCCACTCCCAATAAGCAAGACGGTGTAAACCTGTTTTATCAACGCAAGTAACATACTCGAGACGTGGTTCTTGTTGCATGAAAAGTCCTTTAAAAGAGGTCGTTAGGGGCAATAAAAAATCAATCTATGGATAGACTATACACCAAAATATACGACCGTAATAAGTCTTAATATTGAAAAGCGGATGGGTGTCAGCTTGAGTACGTACTTTTCCGCCTAGATAATTTTAAGCGCACAAACTCCAACGCCTACTAGCCTAGGTTTATCATCCCTCTGATGATAAGTATCTTTTGTTTTGCTGGCATTCTTGCTTTCGCCTTAATCAGCTTACTTCCTCAATTACCAAGCTCTTATTTTGTCTGGCTAGGATTGGGTGTATCACTTATTTTGCTTCTTTTAGCAGCTTTTCAACCTCTTTTAGGAACTTTTCATCATCGTATAGGAGCTTCTCAACACCGAAGCGTATTTTCCCCATATTTTCCACCTCCTTTTTTATACTTTTTGCTAGGTTTTTGTCTGTGTTTTAGCTATGCACTGTATCAAGCCCATCACCGTTTAGATCAAGGCTTACACGCTATTCATAAGTCAAAAGTAGCTCGTGTGCAGCTAAGAGTAAGCTCGATAGCACTGTACACACCTGTAGCGATTCGATTTGATGCCGAAGTCCTCCACTCAACCCCAGCTGGTGGCATACCTGAAATAGTACGAGTACGTTGGCCACTCGATAAATTTACCGCAACTAAGCTCACCTCCGCGCAGATTATCCCTGCCACCCCCACTCCCCTATCAACATCCACTGACTCAGCGACGCAGCCTTCCTACAATTTACTCACCACCTCCGCGCAAAATATAACACCCACCGCTGCCACAAGACCCCTCGAAATACGCCCAGGTCAAATCTGGCAGATGAGTTTAGAGCTTAAAAGCCCTCGTACCTTAATTAATCCAGGCGGTTTTGATTATGAAACCTTTGCGTTTCGTGAGAATATACGCGCTCTAGGCACGGTGCGAGGCACACCACAATTACTGCAAACTTATCAAGCAGGTTCTTGGGACACTAAGGTACAAGCTATACGCCATGATATGCGTGAAGCTATGCGACGCTATCTGCACGATAAACGTTATGGCCCCGTGCTCACAGCCCTAGTCATGGGAGATCAAAGTAGTATCGCACCCGAGGATTGGGAGCTTTTTAACCGTACGGGTATGACCCACTTGGTCTCTATCAGTGGCTCCCACATCACCATGTTATCGAGCATGGTGTTTTTAGTATTTATGTGGCTGTGGCCATATGCCAAATGGCGCGGCAAGCCATTAGCAGACCGACAAGTGGGTTTATATTGGGCGGGAGGGTTAGGCGTTGTCGTAGCGCTCCTCTATTGCTTATTAGCAGGATGGGGAATACCGGCACAACGCACCTTTCTGATGTTGGGTTTATTCTACCTCTGCGGTGTATTACGCCTAGCAATCTCATCAAGCAGTTTATTTGCTCTAGTCGCCCTAATCGTTCTATTACTCGATCCTTGGGCCATATTAGCACCTGGCTTCTATCTATCATTTGCCGCAGTAGCCGTTCTCCGACATTTAATTATTCAATTAGTGATAGAGGCAAAACCTACACCAAAACCCGTACCTAAATCCACAACTAAACTGGCGAACAAGTCCATAAACAACTCAGCACCAGCATCGACTTCATCACCTAAAGGAGCAGAAAGCTTTATAAGCAAAACAATCACCCAGAATGTCACGCAGTTAATCCCCGCAAAAAGTTCATTCATCCAGAACACCGCCTATAAGCTAAAAGTCTGGTGGCGTGTACAACTTCTCATCACACTGGTGCTTTCACCCTTTTTATTGATTTTCTTTAATCAAATCTCACTGATCTCACCCCTAGTAAATGCTTACGCAATTTTAATTATCGGTGCAATTGTGACACCGATGGCCTTGTTTTTAGCGCTTTTAGCGATATTCAGCCCTTTTCACCAGCTTAATCAGTGGTGGGCGGACAGTTGTCATACGCTCCTTGAACTTACTATGCGACTAAGTGAGTTTTTAGCCAGTTTTCCATGGGCAAGCCTAAGTTTGCCAGGTGGCTCTCTCTGGACACTAGGTCTTGCCCTATTTGGCGTGCTTTGTTTTGTTTTACCAAAAGGCCTACCGTTCAAGCCCTTGGCTCCCCTCTTCTTAATCCCTGCTTTCCTTATGCGACCCGTATCCATAGCTCAAGGAGAATGGCAATTATGGGCACTAGATCTTGGACAAGCCAGTGCTGTTCTCGTACGCACGGCTAAGCACACCTTAATTTTTGATACGGGCGTTAAGACACATGCTGAACACGATTCTGCAACACGCGTGATTATTCCCAGTTTAAATTACTTAGGTACGGGTACGATTAATGCTCTCGTGGTTTCACATACCGATAGCGATCATAGTGGTGGATTCCTGAGCTTAATTAGTCAGTGGCCCGTACAACATGCATATGCATCCTTTCGGCTCGATGACTTTTTACAAGCTGAAGAACAAAAATGGGCACAAGAAGTTTTTCCTAAAATCAGCGAGATGACATATCAAGCCTGTCAAAG
Source organism: uncultured Pelistega sp. (assembly GCA_964346715.1). Classification (GTDB taxonomy): domain Bacteria; phylum Pseudomonadota; class Gammaproteobacteria; order Burkholderiales; family Burkholderiaceae_B; genus Taylorella. The sequence continues at coordinate 10,997 of CAYFVY010000045.1, forward strand.
TGGTCATGAATTTACTTGGGATGGCGTACATTTTCGCTTTATGTTTCCGGAACCCGTAAAAACTTTACCCGCCCGTGCAGGCAATGAGCGTAGTTGTGTGCTCTTAATTCAAGGGCATGAGCATAGCGCTTTATTAACTGGAGATATTTTACGTGAACAGGAAGAAACATATGATTGGCCTAAAGTTGATTTAGTTGTGGCTGCCCACCATGGTTCATCAAGCTCTTCAAGTGAGCATTTTATTGCGCAAACCCAAGCCCAGCATGTCATTGCGCAAGCCGGCTACGGCAACCGCTATGCACATCCACATCGCACTGTGGTTAATCGCTGGCTTAAAAGTGGCGCAACGTTCTGGAACACGGCGACCCAGGGGGCGATTCTGGTGCAATCAAACTATAGGGGCTTAGGTGTTGAAGCTTTACGCGAAAAGAAAACACGCTACTGGCATGGAAGGTAAGCGCCCCATCTACCTTGACACCATACGTGGCAACACGCGATGCACATTCTCACCAGTTGCGCATACAACTTCTTCATAGGAAATCCCACGTATATCCGCTAACTCACGGGCTATTCGCGGTAAATATTCGGGGCTATTGCGGCGCTGACCTTCTGCATCTGCTTGTAAAAAAGCCGGTGGAATATCTGGAGCATCGGTCTCAAGCACAATATGCTGTAAATCAAGTTCTGTTGCTAAACGACGGATTTGTAAGGATCGAGGATAGGTCAAAGTACCGCCAAATCCTAGACAAAAACCTAGATCAATAAACGCTTGCGCCTGCTGCATCGAACCATTAAAGGCATGAGCAATTCCGCCTGGCACACGGATTCGGCGTAAATATTTTAATAAGGTATCTTGCGAACGGCGTACATGAAGGATTACCGGTAAGTTATAGTGCTGAGCCATTTTTAATTGTTCTTGGTAAAAAAACTCCTGCCTCTCACGCTCCTCCCCCTCACTAATTTCAGAGACAAAGAAATCAAGCCCTATTTCACCAATCCCAATAAATAAAGGATCATCTAAAGCATCTTTAATCGCCGCTTCTAAGGCAAGCAAAGCAGGCTCTGCATTAGTTGATGTCTTATTAGTCGATATCTTATTGGCCGCTGTCATATTACTTGATGCCTTATCAGCTATGGATGCCT
>CAYFVY010000045.1:12239-14472 GCA_964346715.1 uncultured Pelistega sp.
TAAACCATTAAAGCATTAATTGCTCGGAGTCCTTATGTCCTTGGATGCAGATATCGTCGTTGTTGGTGCAGGCCCTGCTGGTCTCGCCTTTTGTCGTTCACTTGCGAATAGCCCTGTTTCTATTATCGTTGTTGAAAAACAAGAACAAGCCAAAGTGGCTAAAGCAGAATTTGATGGCCGTGAAATCGCCCTCACTCATGCTTCGCGCCATGCTATGGAGAAGTTTGGCATTTGGGAGCGCGTTCCTGAGGACGAAATTTATCTACTACGTGATGCTAAAGTACTTGATGGTACTTCCGATTATTTACTGCATTTCCCACAACCCGATAGCAGCACCAAGAAAGAAGGTCTTGGTTACTTCATTGCCAACCATAATATCCGCCAAGCTTCCTATGATGCCGTCAGCACGCAAGATAATGTGCAAATCCGCTATGGCAATGGTGTTGCCGATGTATCCTTAAGTGCCTCTGGCGCTATTGTGACTTTAGAAGATGGCTCGACCATTAAGTGTCGCTTAGTCGTAGCTGCCGACAGCCGTTTTTCGAATACCCGCCGCAAAATGGGTATTGGTGCTGACTGGAATGATTTTGGTCGCACTGTCCATGTATTTCGCATGGAGCATAGCATTAGCAATGAACATACCGCTATCGAATGCTTCTCTTATGGTCGAACATTGGCTATCCTACCGCTTGATGAGCACCTATGTAGTTGCGTAGTGACCATTGATAGTCATCGTGCGCATGAGATTAGTGATCTCACACCTGAGCAGCTTGAACAAACCATTATGGAGCAACTTAAGCATCGTCTAGGTGAGATGAAGTTTGTTGAGAAGATGGTCACCTATCCGCTGGTAGGTGTTCATGCCAAACAATTCTACGGACTCTCATGTGCCGTCATTGGTGATGCTGCTGTGGGTATGCACCCTGTCACCGCTCATGGTTATAACTTAGGTTTACAGAGCGCTGTAATTTTAGGGCAGTTGATTCATGAAGCTGCTCGTGCAGGCCAAGATATCGCCTCCCCCAAACTTCTCTCGCGCTACAACATGAAGCATATGATAAGCAGTCGTACGATTTATCATGGCACTAACTTTGTGGTGAAACTCTTCACTGCTGAGACACCACCAGCTAAGTTATTACGTAAAGCAGTTATGCGCATTAGTAATAATCTGCCATCTGTGAAATACCTCATTTCACGCCAACTCACTCATGTGTCTAATCGTTGATTTGAGTCGAGCATACCTTCACAAGAAATTACACATTTAAACTATATATTTAAACGATAACTATCTTGTGCAGCCAATAAATAAAGCGCCATCCTATATTCAGAATGGCGCTTATTTTATGTGTTGAACGGCTATTGAGTAGTCGTATTTATTCAGCGATCGCTTCCCCAAGCAAACCACGATCCATCACCAATTGACGCTCGGCCAAATCAGCAAGTTTCGGGTCATGGGTCACAATAATAAACGCTGTATTAAAGTCCTGATTCACTTCTTTTAGCAAACTAAACATACTTTGTGCCGTATCGCGATCTAGATTACCTGTAGGTTCATCCGCTAAGACTAAGACAGGATTTGCCACAAGAGCACGCGCTAAGGCAACACGTTGACGCTCACCACCCGATAACTCACCGGGACGGTGTGTGATACGCTGCGCAAGACCGACCTTTTTCAAAACCACTTCCGCTTGAGCACGCGCACTCTCATAGCTATCACGACGCATAATAAGCGGCATAGCGACATTATCGAGCGCGGTAAATTCTGGTAAAAGATGATGGAACTGATAGACGAAACCTAATTTCTGGTTACGTAATTGACTACGTTGCGACTCACTAAGTCCTGCCGTCTCAACCCCATCCACGCGTACTGAGCCGGAACTTGGCTTATCAAGCAAACCCATAATATGCAGTAGAGTACTCTTACCCGAGCCCGACGCACCGATAATCGCCAGCATCTCACCAGAATCAACAGTTAAATTAACTCCACGTAGAATCTCTAAGCGCTCGCCACCGTCTTCATAGTATTTCGTGACATTTTGAACTTCTAGGGCAGGTTTTGCAGTACTTTTCTTCCCAGTAGATCCGTTCAAGATAGCTCCTTCACCTGTGGCCCCTTGTGCTCCACTAGCTCCACCTGCAGAACCTTGTAAGCCGCCGACTCCAGAAGCAGCCTCATGTAGACCACCTGCTCCACCTACTGATCCTTCTGACCCCTTCGCATTACTCACTCTCA
>CAYFVY010000046.1:0-4277 GCA_964346715.1 uncultured Pelistega sp.
TTGGCTAAGACACGGCCTTTGGCAGAAGAGAATGTAGTGAGTTGAGCATGTTTATCAGTCACCAAGCGCATATCTTGACTGAGTTGATTCTGTAGGAACTCAAAGCTATCCTCACCGCTAATTTTAAGTATTGCAAACTCACTTAGAGCTGCTTGGTAAAGCTCGGTATTTGATTGTTCAGAAGGTTGATATAGCATAACAATAAAACCTTTTAATGTAGGGGTTTGATAAGACCTAGTAATGGCTTAGATTCTCTATATAGTACGTCAGTTTATACGCAATTGGAAACAATTATGGCAATAGCCTTATTGGGATTGCCGTTAAAGTGCTTTACAATAGAGGCTTATTTTGACGTGATTTTCGTCACCTATACGACTTAATTATTATGCTTAAAAAAATATTCTTCGCTTTAATCATCATAATTCTCACTGTATCAGCAGGTATTGCTTACAAAATATGGGAATGGCAGACAACACCTTTGCAGCTGAGTGAAGAGCGCATTGATTTCACCATACCACGTGGTAGTTCAGTGAGAACTGTTGCTGAGCTTTTGGCCGAGCACGAGGTGAATGTAGATCCCCTGATCTTCACCTGGTATTCACGTTATACAGGACAAGATAAATTGTTGAAAGCAGGTGCTTATGAAATTAAGCAGGGTCAGACCGCTTTAGACGTTCTGAATATGATGGCCAGCGGTGATATGAGCCGCCGTACGATTCTAATCGTCGAAGGTTGGAGCTATAAACAAATTCGTGCTGCTATTGCGGCAAACAGTGATATCCAACAGACTCTGAGCGACTTAACTGATGAGCAAATATTAGAGCGTCTAAATGCAGATCCAAGTATTAAGTCACTGGAAGGTTTGCTATATCCAGATACCTACGTCTTTGTGCCAGGCGACAGTGATTTTGATATTGTGCGCCGAGCCTATACTGAAGGACAGAAGCGTTTATACACTGCTTGGGAGCAACGTAAGGCTGAGCTGCCTTTGCAATCTCCCTACGAAGCCTTGATTCTTGCTTCGATTGTTGAAAAAGAAACAGGGCATGGTGAAGATCGTGGTAAGGTTGCGGGTGTATTTGTAAATCGATTGAATATTAAGATGCCTCTACAAACTGACCCGACTGTGATCTATGGCATGGGTGATAAGTATCAAGGTAGAATTCGTAAGGTCGATTTGCAAACAGACACACCATGGAATACCTACACACGTAATGGTCTCCCCCCAACACCAATTGCGAGTCCTGGTGCCTTGGCTTTAGCCGCAACGTTAAACCCTGAAGAACACAAGTATTTATATTTCGTCTCCAAAGGTGATGGTACGAGTGCATTCGCAGAAAATTTACGCGATCATAATCGTAATGTACAGGTTTATATTCTAAAAAAAGGAACGCCTTAATTTAATTAAGACAAATAATTATGAAAAAAGGGATCTTTATTACCTTAGAAGGCGTTGATGGAGCTGGTAAGAGCTCGCACACTGACTGGTTATGTCAGTATTTTCAAGCACTTGGATGTGAGGTTGTACTGACACGTGAGCCAGGTGGCACTGAGATTGGTGAACAACTGCGTGAGATGCTGTTGCATCAAGACATGAGTCAAGCAACTGAGGTTTTATTAATGTTTGCTGCGCGCCAAGAAAGTCTAGAACAAATTATCAAGCCTGCATTACGTATGGGCAAGGTTGTTATTAGTGATCGGTTTACGGATTCTACCTATGCTTATCAAGGGGGTGGCCGTGGCTTTAATAAGGACAAAATTGCAGCTTTAGCGCAGTGGGTGCATGCAGATGTTGACCTTGATCTCACCTTATTATTTGATGTTCCGATTGAAGTTGCTCGTGCGCGTCTTCAAGCAACTCGTGTGCTCGATCGCTTTGAACGCGAACAAGAGAATTTTTTCCTAGCAGTACAACAGGCTTATCATGAATGTGTTGCGCTTAATCCGCAACGTTATTATGTCGTTGATTCAACGCAGAGTATTGAGACGATACGACAGCATCTTAAGCAATTCTTAGACTTAAGGTTTGCGTCATGAGTCTGGCACAGTTTTATCCTTGGCAACAAGAGACCGCACGCAATTGGCTAGCCCAAAAAGAACGCTTTGCCCATGCTTGGTTAATCCATGGTTCTGAAGGCATTGGTAAGTTAAATTTCTGCTTAGCCGCCGCCGCTAGTTTGCTTTGTTCTAAAACGCAAGATGGCCTCGCATGTGGCTCTTGCCAATCGTGCCATTGGTTTAGCTTAGGTAATCATATGGACTTCCGTTTGGTTCTACCTGATGCCTTAAGTGATAAATTAGGTTTAACGCAAGAAGATCCTAATAAAGAGAAAAGCAGTGATACTAAATTATCCAATGAAATCCGTATTGAGCAAGTGCGCCAATTAGAAGATTTTATGGGCTTGACCACGCACCAGGGTGGTTTGCGTGTAGTGGTGCTAGGACCTGCAGAGAGTTTCAATACGGCTTCAGCCAATGCTATTTTAAAAGTGCTAGAAGAACCGAATAAAGATACGGTTTTTCTACTCTTTACCCATGCGATTCAGAAGTTACTACCGACAATTATTTCTCGTTGCCGCCGCTTACCTTTGGGCGTTCCTGAGCGTAGTGAGGCACAAGAGTGGTTACAAGCTCAGGGAGTGGAAGACCCCGTAGTTTGGTTGGCGGCAGCGGCAGGCGCTCCTTTGGCCGCATTGCAATTAAGTGAATCACCTACAGAGCCTTTATCCTATTGGCTGCATGAGTTTGTAAATGAAATGATGCATCGCCGTATGCCAGACCTTGACGTCTATGTCGCGCGTTTAGAAAAACTAGCAAATACGCAATGGATTGATAGCTTACAGCGCCTTTGTCTAGATCTGAACTTATTGCACTATGGCTTACCGCTAAGATTTTTCCCTAGTATTGAAGCTGAAATTGCTAACTTCGCAGCACGCATTAATCCTGTCAAACTTGCTGAGTTACAGGAATATCTCAAAGGTCAACAAAAACTGGCGAATCATCCACTGAATGCCAAATTATTTATTCAATCTACACTACAGCGTGTAGTTCTTTCTTGTTTAGCTAAGTAGTTATTTATGTATATCGACTCTCACTGTCACTTGGATTTCCCACAATTACGTGAGGATTTACCGCAAATCTTAACGCAGATGGAAGAAAATCAGGTTAGCCATGCCTTATGCGTCAGCATTAATTTACCAGATTGGCCAGAATTGATTCAGATGGTCGAAGCTCATGAGTGTTTATCGGCTTCCGTGGGTGTACACCCTGATTATCAAAACACACCTGAACCGACTGTTGAGCAGTTGGTGACGATGGCGCAACACCCTAAAGTCGTGGCAATTGGTGAAACGGGTTTAGATTATTACCGCTTAAGTGAACCCTTAGATTGGCAAAGAGAGCGCTTTCGAGTGCATATCCGTGCGGCAATAGCCAGCCAATTACCCTTAATTATCCACACACGTGCGGCGAGTGAGGATACAATTCGCCTAATGCAAGAAGAGGGGGCAGAGCGTTGTGGTGGTGTAATGCACTGTTTTACTGAAAGCTGGGAAGTCGCTCAACAAGCACTAGCCTTGGGTTTTTATATTTCCATATCAGGTATTGTGAGTTTTAAAAATGCGCTTGAGATTCAGGAAGTTGCTAGTAAAGTACCACTCGATCGCCTCTTGATTGAAACGGACTCACCTTATTTAGCACCGGTACCGTTTCGTGGTAAGCGCAATGATCCTTCGAAAGTTCTGCATGTTGCTGAGAAAATCGCTGAGTTACGTGGTCTGACAGTTGAAGAAGTGGGTCAAGCTACTCGCGATAACTTTTACCGATTGTTTCAAAAAGCAGGATCTCTGAACGCTTAATTCACAATATTTTACTGATAATGCCATTTATTTCGGTTAGACTTAAGTTCAATTAATGCCGAATACAAGTCAAATTTTTGGGGTAGTTATGTTCAAACACACCGTAGTATCATTTTTACTTGCAAGTGGTCTAGCATTAAGCTCGACTGCATTCGCTAACTCAGCAAGTTGGTGGAATGATGTTAAAAATGACCGTGCTGGTAGCCTTACGCAAGCTATCGATCAAGGGCAAGATCCGAATGTCCTAAATGCTGACGGTAATCCAGCGATTATTGTGGCTGTTCGCGAAGAGTCTCCTCGTGCTTTTGCCGCCTTGGCAGAAAATCCCAAAACTGATGTGAATATTGTTAGCTTATCAGGCGAAACCCCACTTATGTATGCTGCTATTTCTGGGAATCTTGATGTGGCTAAGACCTTGGT